>NZ_CASGGV010000017.1:0-18897 GCF_949319125.1 Frankia sp. Hr75.2
CTAGCCGCGTTGACTCAAAGACACAAGTGAACACTTACTAAGGAGTGGGTCGGCGAGAACCCCGGGTGGTAGAGGCCGGCGGGCGATGGTCGGTGGGCGGCGGGGCCGGAGGCGGCCGCCACTCGAACACCACGGTGCGGGCGGGGCCCGCGACCAGATCTGTCCGAGTGCCGACGAACCGGGCCATGTGCCCACACGGGCTCATACGGTGGGCGGCATGGGAGTCAGGCGAACGGTCCTGGCGGGCATGCTCGCCGCTGCACTCGGCGGCAGTCTGCTGGCTGGATGCGCCGGGCTGGAGTCGACGGCCGCCGGGGACGGCGCCGCCCCGGCCGCGGAGCTGACCGCGCCCGCCGGGAGCTGCGGCGGTCCCGTCGAGACAGTTCAGGACGTCGAGGCGATCATCTCCGAACCGGCGGGGTGTCCCGGTGCGGTGAACACCTACTGGGCCGGTGAGCTGGGCGACCAGTGGACCGCGCCGCGCTTCGTCCCCTACCGCGACGGCGAGATCCCACCGATCGCCTGCGGAGAGGGCGAAACCGACCCGGCCGCCTTCGCCGGCAACGCCCTCTACTGCCCACTCGACGACACCGTCGCGTACAGCGTCGACTTCATGACCGAACTGCACGACGCCGGCGGCCCGTCCTACCCGATGTACGTGATCATGCATGAGCTGGCCCACCGGGCGGCCACCCACTCCGGCCGGACCGGGGTCGTGTCCCGCGCGGAGGAGAACCAGGCCGACTGCCTCGCCGGCGACGAGGCCCGCTTCGCCACCGACGCCGACCGGCTCGACCTCGGCGACGCCTTTTCCGGCGCCCTGCTGTTCTTCACCCTCGGTGACACCCGCGACCGTGGCTGGTTCGACCGCGAGACCGCCACCTCGGACGGCGCGCACGGCACGCCCCGCCAGCGCGCCCAGGCGTTCGCCTTCGGCTACCTGCGCGACAGCGACACCTGCTACCGCCTCGGCGAGTCACCCACCGGCAGCGTGCTCTTCTGAGCTGATGCTCCGAGGTTTTTCCGCCGAGCATTCTGCCTCCGTCGGGACGGCATCGGTGACCAGACCTCGGAACAAGCGGGTTCGGGCACTGGGCGCTGGCCGGCCGACCAGGCTTGCAGAAAAGGGCTGCGCCGCGGAGTCCGGGCTGCGACAATGATTTTGTCTGGCTTTCAGATCCCGTAAAAAGGCGACATTCGGCGCCGCGGCCCGAGGAACGGAGGATCGATGACCCGACAGGTGCACGCCGACCCGGATGCCATGGCCAAGTTCGCCACGCATCTCAACGACTTCAGCACGGGCATGCTCGGCGAGATCGGCAGGCTTCGTTCCCATTTCGATGGTCTTGACTGGCAGGATGCCCAGGGGCAGCAGTTCGCGTCCGAGGTCGCGGAGATGGCTGACAGGCTCCGCGCCTTCCTCAGCACCTCGAACGATATCGCCCAGAAGGTGCGCCGGAAGACCGAGCCGCTCAACGACTATCTCAACTTGTCCTCCTGAGCGGTCGCGACGCTACGGGGCGGACGGACTTAACGGGGCGGGATGCAGGTGTCACTCGTATCGGCGGACCCCGCCGTGCTCAACAGGCATGTGGAGGTGATGGCGACCACGGTGGCCGGTATCGACAACGTGGTCGCCGAGATGGTCAGCCGACTGACCGCGCTGACGGATCGGGCCGAGGAGAACGTGCGGTCGCGGCGCATCGAGTACGACGAGGCCAGGCGGGAGCTGGCGTCGGCCGAGAACGCGGTGCGGACCGCGGAGACAGCGGTCGAGCACGCGCGCCACGCGCTGGCACGGGCCCAGGCGGAGCTCGAACGAGCCCACACGGAACGCGGCGGCACCGACCGGGAGGGGATGAACCCGCGGCCGGCGGATGTCTCCGGTTCCATGGCGGCCGTCGCGCGTGCCGAGGCGGGCCTGGCCCTCGCCACCCGCAGGCTGGACCAGGCCATGGGAAGGCTCGCGGAGGCCCGGGTCGAGGCACACCGGGCCGAGCAGCGCGTGAGCGCCGCACTCTCGCTGCGTGACCGGGTCCAGGCAGAGGTCGGCCGCGCCCAGTTCGCGGCAGCGAGGGCGGCCGCGCTCCGTGACCTCGCAACGAGCGCGACCTTCCTGCTCACCTGCAGAGTCGATCTGCTCGACGAGTACAACTCGGATCTCCCCAGCCTGGTCTCCGCCGCGCTGACCGGGTCTGCCAGTCCCTTCTCCGGCATCGGGTAGTCCGATGGATCCTGACGCACCGCTGCACCGGCCCGCGGAGTACAGCCGTCTTACCGAATCCGTCCAGATCGCGGGTGATGTCCTGGCTCGTTTCAGCGGGGCCCTCACCGAGTTGACGCGGAGCTGGACCGACACGCCCGGCCACCGCTATCTGGAGCACTACGCCCGGCCCATGGCCGCGGAACTCGCGGAGTTCGCGAGGACGTCGACAGACATGGACCAGGCTGTGGGTGACATCAACCGGATCTTCGCCGAACAGGAGAACGAGGCTCGCTCGCGCCGCCGCCGCCAGGACGACAGGCCGCGGCGGTCGGCGGATGCCCAGGACGACAGGCCGCAGTGGTGGGCGGACGTCCAGGATGACGGGCCGCGGCGGTCGGTGGGCGCTCAGGATGAGTGAGGCGCAGGCGGGCCGCGAAGATCTCATCCAAAGGCTGCAGCGGCTACGTGCCGATGCGGACCGCATTGTCGGTGAGGCGGACCGTGCGGTGAACGAGGCCGACGCGGCGCTTGCCGGAGAGCGCGACAAAGTGGGCAAGAAGCGCAGCCAGGCAGTGGCGAAGTGGGCCGACTGGCGCGCGCAAGAGGTCGAGAGCCGGGTGACCGAGGTGCGTGACATCCTCGTTTCCCGACCGCGATTATGGGAGACCGAGGAAGGCCGCCAGCACGGCCCCGTTCCCGAGCACAGCGCCACGGAGGTCGTCGACGCGCTGGCGCTGGCCGTTCGTCGCCTGCGTTCGCCACTGCGAAGCAAACGGCACTGGACCAGGGTCGCGGTAGCTGCCGTTCGACGCGCTGACGAACTGATCGTACGGGCGACCGAGGACCTCGACGCGCAGGTGCGGACGGCCGCCCAGAACGCCCGGGCCAGCCACGGCAACGCCGTCGCGGCCGCGAAGCGCGCCTGGCGGCAAAGTCTGGCGCTGTTCCAGGCGGAGGTCGCCGCGGTCCGCGCCGACCTCGACGGGATCAGTCTGCCGGCGGACGCTGACTGGAGTACGTGGTCCCCGGTCTCCACACCCGTCGACGGACTGCGAATCGGGTGGTACATCCGGGCCGGGCATGACGGCGGGCAACTCGTCGTGCCCGCCCTCCTGCCGTTTCCCCGCACGACCAACCTCGTTGTCAAGGCCGGTCGCGCGAACACCGAACATTCCGACGTCGCGCTCGGCCTGATCGGCCGGATGCTGGCCTCGATCCCACCCGGCCAGCTGCGGCTGTCGGTTGTCGACTCGATCTCGCTGGGTCGGTCCGTGCGGTCGCTCTCCGGGCTCAACTCGACTGACGTGCGGCTCATGGAGACCCCGCTCATCGACTATCACGAGATCGAGGGCAGGCTCGCCGAGCTGGTCGGGCGCATCGGGCGGATCGAACGGGACCTGCTGGGCCCGCACCGGCTGGACTCGCTTGTCGATTACAACCAGCTGGTTGACGCGCGCCCTGAGCCCTACCACGTCGTGGTGGTTTTCGACTACCCTCGCGGATTCACCACGCCGGACAGCCTTACCCGGCTCGACCAGGTCATGGCGAACGGCCCTCGGTGCGGTGTCTACACCGTCCTGATGATCACGGACGATGACCCCGAGCATCCCCACCACCTGGAGCTGGTCGGGGGAGGGCGGGCCAGGCCCGGGCCGGCCGCGGCGGGGTCGCCGGCGGCCGACCGGTGGGAGCTCGTGCTGGAGCATCCGCGCGAGCCGACCTGGGAGACGTCCCGGATGCTGGGAACGATCGTCGACCGTGTCGCGGATCGGGCGCGTGACGCCGGCAAGGTGGTCGTCTCCCTGGACCGCGTGTTGTCGCTGGTGCCGGCGGCGACCAGACCCGAGCTCGGGGGCATCGCCGGTATGGAGCGACCGGTCGACGCGGGCGATCCGGCCACCTGGTGGCAGGGCGATGCCTCCGACGGGCTCGTGATCCCGATCGGGACGTACAGCCTGGACGACGTCATGGCCATGCGGCTGGGTGAGGGCACCCGCAATCACGTCATGGTCGCCGGTACCACCGGCTCGGGAAAGACGACCCTGCTGCACACGATCGTGCTGGCCGCGGCGACCGTCTACTCCCCGGCGGAACTGGAGCTCTACCTGGTAGACCTGAAGCAGGGCATCGAGTTCCAGGACTATGCCGTCCGGCAGTTGCCGCATGCCCGCCAGGTGGCCATTCACAGCGAACGCGAGTTCGGCCTGGAAACGATGCGCACACTACTGACGGAGATCGATTTCCGTGCGGAGCTCTTCAAAAAATACGGGGTCGAGAAACTCGCCAACTACCGGAGCGCCCGGGCCAGGGCCGCGAACGGGGCCAGCGACCCACGGCTCGCCCGGATCCTGCTCGTCGTCGACGAGTTCCACGTCCTGTTCGACGTCGACGACGCGGTCGGCCGGGACGCGGCGGCCAGCCTGGAGACCCTCGTCCGCATGGGTCGGGCGTACGGGATCCACGTACTGCTCTCGTCGCAGACGCCGAGCAGCCCGGTCGTCATGGGCGGTAGCACCGTCCGGCAGATGGAGGTGCGGGTCGCGCTGCGCTGCGATGACCAGGTCAGCCGCCGGGTACTCGCCGAGAACAATCCCAGCGCCAGTCAGCTGGGCCTTCGGGGTGAAGCGATCTACAATCCCAGCTCGGGCCAGCTCGGTCGTGACACGAAGTTCCAGATCGCCTTCATCGAGGCCGGCACCCGCACGGCGATGCTCGGGGCCATGCGCAAGCTCGCCCACGCACGGCACCACGTCCGTGTTCCCGCGGTGTACGACGGTGACCGGCCCGGTGACATCACCCGTGACGGGATCTTCGAAAAGCTGGCCCGTGCTCAGTCGACCCCGGCGAAGACGATTCGGATCTGGCTCGGCGAGCCGATGGGGCTGTCGGCCCCGGTGTGCGTCGACCTCACCCCGAGTGCCGATCGCACGATGTTGGTCATCGGTGACGACGCCGCGAACGTCGGTGTACTGACATCGACCGCCGCGGCGCTCGCCACGCTGGGCGTGGGCCGGAGCACCGCGTCTCCGGATCATGCTGATCACGCCGATCAGGGGGCTCAGGCAGGCCACGCGGATCACGCGGACGCCATCACCCTGATCGATTTCACCCCGGTGGACCACCGCTACACCGCTGTCCATGCCGAGCTGGGAGCTGTCCTCCCCGGCCTGCGCCGATGGAGCGCCACACACTGCCTGGAGCGGATCGAGTCCCTCGCGGACCTTGTGCGAAAGAGGCATGCGGACGACGCGTACACCATGACCTCGATCGCCGACTGCAGGGTGCTCATACTCAACGGCCTGCACCGCTGCCGTGAGCTCGACTCCTCCCCGAAAGGCTATGGCGCGGCCGGAGTGGGTGTGCCGCTCAGCCATCTGCTGGAGCAGGGCTCCGAAGTAGGCGTGTTCGTCATCGCGACGATCGACCGCAATGGGCTGCGCCGCGTCCACCGGGATATTCTGAACCAGTTCGGCATCGTACTCACCCGCCGCTACAGTGACTCTTTCGACGATCGTGTGAGTGCGCTGATCGGACGGCCGACGGCCAGGCTGCGTGACGGCCAGGCGGTGCTGGTCGACGACGGCAGCCAGACCCGGCTACGCCCGTACGGCATTCCGCCGCCCGGTTGGTTGAAAGCCTTCGGCGAAACACTTCCCTGAAGGCTGTTCCATAGCCCGGTTGAATGCGGTTCGGGGTGGCCGGCCCGGCCCGCCGGCGTCCGGGCGGCTGTACGCCAGCCGACCTGTCGGTTACCGCACAGTGGCACATCGTGCCCCAGGGGCCCTTTTCGACCTACCGTCGACTGGTCGAAAAGGAGCAGATCATGTCAGACCGTCGGGCCCCCGCCGTGCGACGTCGGCTGGGGCGCCGCCCCGCCGCCGCCACCGCGCTCGCCTGCACCGTGCTCGCGTTGCTTGCGGCCGGCTGCCAGTCCGTCGCGGCGGCGGCGTCCACCGCGGGTGCCGGATCCGGCGGCTGTCACGTTGTGGGCGGTTTCAAGGTGTGCGGCCCGGTCTACGACCGTTACGCGCAACTCGGTGGCCCGACCGGGCCGCTCGGGAATCCGCTGCTCGACCCGCGTCCCGCGGTCGGTGCGGACAGCGTGAGCTACTTCCAGGGCGGCGCCGTGTTCGCCACCGGTACGGAGACCGACGTCCACCGGGTGCCCGGCGGGGAGGTGCCCGCCGTCGACGTGCCGAGCGTGTACAGCCTCCCGCTGGCCGACTTCGTCGTCGTGCGGAACGCGCGGGCGGCCGGTCCGTCAGGAATCCTGGTGTGGACGACCGACGGATGCAGCGGGCCGACTCCGCCCGAGGTGGACGACCTGTTCGCCGACCCCTGCCTGCGTCACGACTTCGGCTACCGCAACTTCCTGAACGGCCCCGCGGTCGACCCCACCGGGCAGCGGCGGCTGGCGATCGACAACCAGTTCCTCGTCGACCTGCGGGCGACCTGCGTGACGGCCGGCCAGCCGCAGGTGAACTGGCTCGGTGTCATGATGCCCTGCGAGCGCGCAGCCCTGCTGATGTACAACGCGGTGCGGGCCTTCGGCTAGTTCTGGCACGGATGCACTATCGCCTCGGTGCGGCGGCCGGGAAGCGGACGGGTCGCCGACCCGCAGCTTCCCCGCCAGCGTCAGTCGGGTCAACCGGTCGGCGAGCGCCTCGGTGACCGGATTCGCCGCACGTCCCTGGATGATGTCGAGCAGATCGGGAAACTGGTTGATCTCCGCCTCTCCTTGACGCGCCGCCCCCGACCCACTGAGCGCCTTTGTCGAAGGACGCCGCATCAGCGTGGACGGCCCGTCGTTCAGCGGTTCGGCGGCGTCCCGCCTGGAAGCCATCACCCGGCGGCTACTGGCCCGCGAATCCACCGGCGGACGTCGGCGCGCTGTCGCCGAGTAGGCGGGCACCCTGGCGGCGTGCTCGCCGGTGGCCACGTCGGCCGGGGTGGTCGTGCGGCGACGATTCCCGAGGCCAGCCCGGCGTCGGCCGGGGGGACGTCCGCCATGGCGATCGACAGCAGCGGGACCATCGCGACGCCCATGCCGAGACCGAGGATCAGCAGCCCCGGGAGCAGGCCGGCGGCGTAGCTGGTGTGCTCGTCCACCCGGGTCAGCAGGAACAGGCCGACGATCACCGCGACCAGTCCGGGGACGAGCACGTTCATCGCTCCGAAGCGGATGAGCAGCCGGCTGACGATGCCCATCGACAGGGCCGCGACGACGAGGGACATCGGCAGGAACGCGAGCCCGGTGCGCAGCGGACTGTAGCCGCGGACCTGCTCGAGGTAGAGCGCGCCGAAGAAGAAGACGGCGTACATCGCGATGAACAGGCATCCGCGCACCACACTGGAGCCGACCAGGCTGCGCACCCGCAGGATCCGCAACGGCATGATCGGATTGCTCCGCCGGGCCTCGACCAGGAAGAACGCGGCCAGGAGCACAACCCCGACGGCCCAGTACCCGAGTGTCCGGGCCGAGGCCCAGCCGTGGGTGGCCGCCGTGACGATCGCGTAGATGCCGAGCAGCAGCGCCGCGGTGACCAGCAGGGAACCGGTGACGTCCACTCCTCGGCCCACCCCGAGACCGACGTTCTCCTCGATCAGGACGACCCCGAGGGCGAAGGTCGCGACCCCGATCGGGACGTTGATGAGGAAGATCCAGTGCCAGCTCACGGCCTGGGTGAGCACTCCGCCGGCCACGAGCCCCAGTGACCCGCCCCCGACGGCGACGAGCATGTAGGCGCTCATCGCCCGGGCCCGCTCCGTCGCGTTCGGGAACTCGGTGACGATGATCGCGATGATCACCGACGAGGAGACGGCGCCGCCGAGCCCCTGGGCGAAGCGGGCCACGATCAGCGTGCCCTGGTTGGGGGAGACGGCGCACAGCGCCGAGGCGGCGGTGAACAGCGCGACCCCGGTGAGGAACACCCGCTTGCGGCCGACCAGGTCGCCGAGGCGCCCGGCGAGCAGCAGGAAACTGCCGAAGGCGATCAGGTAGGCGTCGACGACCCAGGTGAGGTTGGACTGGCTGAAGTGCAGGTCGCCCTGGATCGACGGCAACGCCACGTTGACGATCGACGAGTCGAGCGCGTTCATCAGCATGGCCAGGCACACGACCACGAGGGCGATCCACCGGCGCCGGTCGGCTCCGCCGGTAACTGCGGCCAGCGTGGGGTCAGACATCGACTGCGTCGGTCATCGAGGGGATCTCCTCCGGGGGAGTCGGAGCGTGGTTGGTCATCGGGCATCGATAATCACGTCATGTTAATCATCACGGATCAGTGATGATGTCGATGCCGCTACTATAGTTCGATGCCGGAAGCCACCTCAACCACGGGGCCGATCGTGCTGCTGACCCGCCTGTCGCGGCTCGTCCACCGGGCCAGCACGCCCGACCTGCTCGGGATCAGCCTCAAGGACATGGCGGCCCTGGCCTACCTGCGCGATCACGCGCGCACCACCCAGCAGGCCCTGACCGAAGGCCTGTGCATCGACGCCAACTACTGCGTCCTGCTGCTCAACGACCTGGAGGCCGCCGGCCTGGCCGAGCGGCGCCGCGACCCGGCGGACCGCCGCCGCCATCTCGTCACGATGACCGAGACCGGCCGCGAGGCGCTCGAACGGGCCGAGCAGGCTCAGGAGAGCGTCGAGGACGAGATCCTCGCCGGCCTCAGCCGGGAGGAACGGGCCAACCTCGCCCGCCTGCTGGGCCAGGCGCTCGACGGCGCCATCCGCCGGCCCAACCTGTAGGAGCCCCCTCCGAGCCGGATTCGGGACGAACCAGGCTCGGGACGATCCGGCTCGCGGGCTCCGCCGATACAGGCACTGGCAGGTCCTGCCTGGCAGCGGGTACGGCACCTGACGTGGGCGGCGCAGGCGGCCAGCGTGTACACCCGCGGCGGCGTCGACATCCCCACCCGTGAGCTGCTCACCTTCGCGATCCTGGTCGCCCTCGGCGGATGCGACCCGCAGGTGAGGGGGCACGTCGCGGCGAACCTGGACGTCAGCGTGACCTCGCCGCCTCCACCGACTACCCGCCCGACGAGTAAAAGCGCGCCGCGGATGATGCGGGCGCACGGCCTGATTCATCAGCCGGGGAGCCTCAGATCGGACCGGTACCGGCTGTCAGTTCGCTGGCGGTGCCGTCGTCGGGTGGGCCGGGACGCGGCGGCGCGCCAGCCACCTCCTTCTGCTGGACGCGGGCGATCGCATTGTTGATCATTTCGCGTGCGGCTTCCAGGGGCATGTGCTGTAGCAGCGCGGTCGCGTCGCCGCCGACATAGGTCGGCACGTTCATTTTCGAGAGCTGTGCCAGGAGGAGCTCCATCGCCACGACATCCTGGCCCAGAAGCTGGATCCTCGCCTCGAGCTCCGCCGCCGCCAGCTTCTGGATGTGCTCCGCCTCCGCTGTGCTCCGGATTCCTTTGGCGACCGCTTCGCTCTCCGCCTGGACCCGGACGATCTCCGCCTTGATTCTCGCGTTCTCCAGCTCGTGCCGGTGGATACGTGCGTGCTCCCGCTCGCTGGCGATCGCCCGGCGGATCTCGTCAAGGTTCGCGGGTGGTTCGAACTCGCCGAGGGTGGTGCGGACCGCCTCGATATCCCATTCGTCAAGCGCCTGGCGGACTTTCTGCTCGACCTCCAGCCGAACCTCGTTGTGACTGTTCAGGAAGTCGAGCACCTTGTACTCGCTGGCCGTACTCAGAAAATATCCCTCGGCCGTCGTCCCCAGCACACGCTCGACGAACCGGCGCACCGGGGCGGGTCTCGTCACGTCGTCGTCCGGCTCGACCGGATGTTTCTCCTGCTCGCCGAACTGGCTCACCAGCCGCGGCGCCGCTCTGGCCGGAATCTGGATGGTCTGCTGCATGTCGAACCGGATCGGGAATCCTCCGACGTTGACCACGATCTGGTCGAGCGCCGAGTCGAAGCGGCTCTCCTCCTGCCGCTTCCTGCTCCACTCCAGGACGAGGACCCGGGTGGGGATGAGGACCACGCGGGCGAACCACGGATTGATCTGATAGCTCCCGCCGCCGGGGAGCGTCTCCTCCTGTACCCCCTGGCAACCACCGTTCTCGAGGAAAGCCCAGGGGTACTGGAAACTGCGATGGCCGGGTACCCGCGGCGCGACCGCGGCGTTGCTGTCGTCGTACATCTGTCCGACGCGGACGATCACGACTCCGGCGGTTCCGACCTGAACGTCGATCTCTCTCAGGTCGTTCTCGGTGAGGCCGTACCGGCCAGACCCGATCGTCCCCACCGTCACGACGTCGAAGAGCTCCGGGTTGATGTCGTACTCGCCGACCGGCAGCACCGCGGGCTGTCTTCCCTTCTGGCCCCCGTTGCGGAGGAAGGCGCGCCCGTCCTGAAAGGAGTCGCATTCGACGTGCCTCGAAAGCGCCTCGTGCACCGGAGCCGTCTCCCCGTCCCTCGCCACGACCACGCCGATCGTTCCCGGCGGGACCCTGGTCCTTTCCCGATAGCTGATCTGGTACAGCACCGGCGGCCGGAAGTAGAGCCAGTCGGCCTTCAGCAGCTCGGCCTGCACCCCTGGCGAGCCATGCACCTTCACCCGCCGGCGTGCGTCGTCCGGGTGGCTCGGGGCGAACCGTACCCGAACGACTCCCACCTGGCCCGGCGGTACCTTTATCAGCCCGATGAAGAGAAGATACCCCCCACCGCCGAGAAAAATGACCAGCAGCAGCCACCCGTACCAGGGCACGATCATCCCCCGCCTTTCAGTAGCCGTAAATGCACAGCCATGACTGTCTGCACCCACTGGTCATGCCAGCTCTGATATCGCTCCATCTGCGGATTACGCAGAGTCGGGAAGAATCCGTTTCCGCGGCCGGCGGCCCCGACGAAGGCTCCATAGCGTGGATTCGTGTCTCCGCGGCCGCTCGTCCACCCCAGCGCCTGTGCCAGCTGGACGAAATCCCGCTCGGTGTCGACGCGCAGGCCCATGTGACGGGCCATCTGGGCGCGAAACCCCTGCTTTCCCTCGGAGGCGTCCTCCCACAGTGAGTCGATCCGGGCCAGCAGGTCGATGGGCAGTCGTTCGCCGTCAGCCCGGCGCCGCATCCAGCCGGCCTCCAGCCGCTGCACCGACTCGAGCAGCAGCGACGATGTCAGGATGTCCGCATGCTCCAGCTCTCCCTCCTGGAAGAGCGAGCCGAGCTTCTCCAACGATCTTTCCCTGGAGAGGTGCACCGTCGACGCCCGTTGGTGCGGCGGCCGCAGCAGGAGCGTCGGGGTGTCTCCGCCGGCGGTGCCCGTGCTCCTGCAGACCGCCTGCAACTGCGCGATCTCCCGCTCGCCTGGCAACGAGCCGTTCTGGGCGTCGAAGTAGTGCCGAGTCGCGAGCAGGAACAGTCGGCTTCCCTCGATCAGGATCGGGAAGAACTCCCGGTCGTGCCGCTGCCCTTCCAGGATCTCCCGTTCGACCCACTCCGACTTCTCCGCCGCGGGGGACATCACGACGATGACCGCGAGGGCGTTCCTGATCCGTAGCCGGATCTCCTGGGTGAATCGAGTGCCCCACCCCAGGCCGTCGTCGTACCAGACGGGCAGGCCGAAGCCGTCCAGGCACCGCGCGAGCCGTTCGACGTACATGGCGTCCGCATGCGCGTACGAGATAAACAGCGAGGGCTCGTTCAGCGTGCTGCTTCCCACATAAGGCGACTCCGCGGCCAGCATCCCTCGTCCTTGCCCTGAACTCATCGCGGCCAGCGCCGGGTCGTGCGGTTCCAGCCCTGGTCACATGCCGGACAGATGGCGGCGTCCCGGCTGTCGGCGCCCGGCGCGGGCACTGTCGGCAGGACGAGCTCGCCGGCGCTCCAACGGATCACCTCAGCTCGGAGCGCTGGTCGAGCCAGACCGGTGAACCCGTCATTTTTCGGCCTTGCCCGACCCGAGGACATACCCAGACTGATCGCGACCCCCAGCGTTCCCAGCTATCGAGGATTAAGAATGGACATATTAGCTCCATAATCTGCTCTGAAGTAGAAGTAAGTGTGCCCATATCGGCCCGGTGGGGCATGGAAGGTCCGGCCTGCCGGTCTGAGTAACACCACTGTCCCCGCCGCGACCGCCGGCGCCTAGCCGCGGTAGCGCGCCACCGGGCCGAGCGTGAGCATGCCGCTGGCGGCGCCGGCGTGTTCGGTGCGGGCGGGCCGCAGGGCCGCCGCGGCCCGCCCGGCGATCGCGTGCTCGCCGAGCTGGGCGGCGGCGTGGGCGGTGAGGCACCAGAGCGCCTCCTGGAGGTGGTCGTGCGGCGGTTCGGGCGTCGCGGCGAGGGCGGCTCGCGCCTGTTCCCGACGGTCCTGCGCGAGGAGCACGAGCGGTGCCGCCCACGGCGTGTACGGGCCCCAGTCCAGCCGCGGGTCGATCGGGGCGGGGCGGTCGTGCAGCAGACGGAGCCCGAGCAGGGCGAGCGGTAGCAGGCCGCGGTGCAGGCCCGGCATTCCGGCCTGTTCGAGCGCGGTGTCGGCGGCGCGGTAGGCGGCCGCGGCCGCGGCGGCGGACGGCCCGCCGGGCGCGGCGCTGCGGGCCGCGATGACGAGCGCCCGGAACCACCCGGTGAGCACCGGCACGAGCGGCGACTCGTGCTCGGCGGCGAGCCGCTCGGCCGCGGCCGCGTGCTGGGAGCCAGCGTCGAGATCACCGCGGGCCGACGCCGACTGCAGGCGTACGAGATGGCCGAGAATCGTGAAGGTGGGCAGCCCGTGCCGGGTGGACACCGCGACGAGTTCCGCTCCGATGTCGTCGCGCCGCTGCGCGAGTCCCGGCCGGGAGAAGGACTGCAGAAAGACGCCGTTGAGCGCGAAGGCGAGCAGGGCGGGATCACCGAGAGACCGTGCCAACGCCTCAGCCTCCCGTGCCGGCCCGGCGGCGTCCTCGGCGCGGCTCTCGACGGCGATCGTGGCGAGGAGCCGGGCCCGCAGGTCGGCGGGCGCGGCGGGGCCGAGCGTGGCGAGTGTGCGTTCGGCCGCGGCGACGACGGCGCGGGCCTGTACCGGGTCATCGGCACGGTTCCAGATCGCGGGCACGTCGTAGGCACCGATGACGCGGGCGGTCAGCGTCATGTTGCCCGTTCGTTCCGCGGCGAGCGCGGCGGCGAGCCGGTCGCGCCGGGAGGACACGAGCGCGTCGCCGCCCGCGAGGGCCAGGGCGCGGGCGATGTTCACGGTCGTGCGCGGACCGAGGCGGGTGGTGGTGGCCGGCTGTTCGGAGCCCCGCGGTTCGAGGGTGGGCGACTGGGTGAGCATGTCCGCTTCAAGTCGGCGCAGTGCGCGGCTCGGGTCGAGCCCGAGCTGGTCGACGAGCATCGCGCGGGCGCGCCGGAGCGTGGCGAGCGCGTCGGCCTGGTGCCCGGCGCGGTAGAGGGCGCGGGCGAGCAGTCCCCACGCCGGCTCGCGCCACGGATGTTCGGTGACGTGCGCGTCGAGCTCGGCGACGAGATCGGCCCCGTGGCCGCGATCGAGCAGGATGCCCGCCCGCAGCTCCACGCCCTGCAGCCGCAGCTCCTCGAGCCGGCGGCGCTCGCCGCGCACCCACCCGGCGTCGGGCAGGTCGGCGTAGGCCGGTCCGCGCCACGCGGCGAGCGCCACGCCGAGCGGCGCGAGCGCGTCGGACGAGCGGCGGGCGGCGGCGAGCGCGTCCTCGAAGCGGTGGGCGTCGACGTCCGCCCATGGCAGGCGCAGCGCGTAACCGGGCCCCTCTGTCACCAGTACGCGAGGTGGCGTCCGGGGCGGGCGTTCGGGCTCGAGGGCGCGGCGCAGGGCGGCGACGAACGTGCGGAGGGCGCCGACGGCGCCGGCCGGCGGGTCGGGCCACAGGTCGGCGACGAGGGTGTCGGTGGCGACCATCCGTCCGTCGGCGGCGACGAGGCGGGCAAGGACCTCACGGTGCCGGGGGCCGCGCAGGCCGATCTCGGTCCCGTCCTCGCGACGTGCCCTCACCGAGCCCAACACCTCGATCCGCATGTCCCCATCCTCACGGCCGCGCCGCGCCCACGGCGTCGCGCGCTGATTCGCCGCTGACCGGCGCCGCGCAGCCTGGGCTCGCCCGGTACGGCACCCGCTTCGGAAGGACGCGCGTCATGCCCCTCACCATCCCCGGCTTCGACTACACCCGCCTGCCCGGTGCGGACGGTGCCATGCTCTCGACGGCGATCGGCGGCACGGGCGGCCCGGTCGTGCTGCTGCACGGCTTCCCCCAGACCCACCTCATGTGGCGCCAGGTCGCCGAGCGCCTCGCCGCCCGGCACACGGTCATCTGCCCTGACCTTCGCGGATACGGAGCAAGTGACAAGCCGCCCGCCACGGGCCCCGACGTGTACGCGAAGCGGACCATGGCGGCGGACGTCGTGGCGCTTGCCGCGGCGCTCGGCCACGAACGCCTGGCGCTGGTCGGCCACGACCGCGGAGCCCTCGTCGCGTTCCGAGCCGGGCTCGATCATCCCGAGACGATCACGCACCTCGGCATCCTGGACGTCGTACCGACCCTCGACATGTGGAACGTGTTGCACGGGGTGTCCGGCGCGGTCGGCTTCCACCTCTATCTCATGGCGCAGCCAGATGGCCTGCCCGAGACGATGATCATCAACAGCGCGGACGCGTTCTTCGGCTTCTTCCTCGACGCCTGGGCGAACGATCCGGCGGCGATCCCGGCGGACGTCCGCGCCGAATACCTGCGAGCGAGCGCCGCGGCGGTGCCGTCGATCGTCGCCGACTACCGCGCGTCCGCCGGCGTCGACCTGACGCACGACCAGGCCGACCTCGACGCCGGCTCGCAGTTCGCGATGCCCGTCTCCGTGGTGCAGCAGGACTGGGGCGCCCAGCTCGGCTTCGACGCCGAGGCGCTCTGGCGGGCCTGGGCACCCGACCTCGACCACCGCCTCACCCGCGCCGGCCACTTCATGGCGGAGGAGGCCCCCGACGAGATCGCCCGGGTGATCCGTGACCTTCTCGCCCGGTGACGACGGCGGCCGCCATCGCTGGGGCCCCGGGACCCCGGCGGGACAGCGAGCGCGGCGTACGACGTGGGTTGTGCGCCACACCGCCGGCCACGTGCCTTGATTTCGACGTCAATATTGTTGGATCAGGGAGTTCCTCGGCGGCCGGCCGGACGCCTGCTCGCGCTGTGCGCCGAGGAGCGGATCGGAGACCAGTGCTCAGCCGAAGCGGCTCCAGCCGAGGTGCGGACCCGCGTCGTCCCGGCGAGGCAAGCCACGTCATGCCCGGGGGGCGGCAGCGATGACCACCACCGACGAAGTCCAGTACGTCACGCACACCGACGACCACATCCTGCTCGAGCTCGGCTTCGGCCTCGACCTGGTCGGCGACGAGTGGCACGGGTCGGCACCGGTCGTCCCGGAGCTGTTCGCCCCCGGGACGCGGAGCGTGCGCACGTCGATCCTGGCGATCTGGGCCGACACCGTGGCCGGCTACACGGTCATGGACCGGTTCGCCCCCCGCGTCCCCGTCACGCTCGACCTGGACGTCCAGGTCTTCGCCCCGCCGCGCGAGTCCGAGACGATCGATGTGGCCGCCCGGCTGGTCAAGGCCGGCCGGTCGGTCGGCGTCGTGGAGGTCGAGTTCACCGGCAGTGGCGGTGACCGGATCGGATTCGCCGTCACCTCGTTCATGGCCGCCCCGAACCCCGCCCTGGTCATGGCACCTGATCTGGCGGACCTGAAGACCCGGCCGCGCCGGAGCCCGGGCCGACGGCTGAGCAGACCGCTGGCCGAGCGGGCCCGCTGCGAGATCCTCGCGCCGGGCGTGGCGACGCTGCCCCGCGCCGAGGACGCGATCAACGCGTCGAACACCATCAACGGTGGGCTGCTCGCCCTGACCGCCGAGGAGGCGGCGCTCTCCCTCACCCCGGGCGAGACGCTCGCCTCCCTGGGGATCCGCTACCTGCGCCCGGCCCGGGTCGGCCCGGTCGTCGCCACCGCGCTGGTCCGCGACGGCCTCGGCCGGGTCGAGGTGCGTGACACCGGCGCCGACAACCGCCTCGCCGTCCTCGCCACCACCCGAACCTTCGGCCGGGCTCGCTGATCCCACACCGATCAGGCCCGCCGACGTCAGGGGCTCGTGAGGATGACGAGTTGCCGGGTCGCGCGGGTCATCGCGACGTAGCGGTCGACGGCTCCTTCGATGCCGGTGCCGAAGGCCTCCGGGTCGACGAGGATGACCAGGTCGAACTCGAGCCCCTTCGACAGCTCCGGGGTCAGCGACCGGACGCGCGACGTCGGCCGGAACGTGGGATCGCCGATGACGCAGGCGATCCCGTCGGCGTGCGCGGCGAGCCACGAGTCGAGGACCGAATCCAGCTCCGAGGTGGATCCGTGCCGGACGGGGATGCCGCTGCCGCGGATGGAGGTCGGCACGTTGGCGTCCGGGAGCACGGTGCGGATGACCGGCTCGGCTTCGGCCATGACCTCTTCCGGCGTCCGGTAGTTGATGCTGAGGGACGCCTGCCTGATCCGGTCGAACCCGACCCGCGCGAGCCGTTCCCGCCACGACTCGGTGAAGCCGTGGCGGGCCTGGGCGCGGTCCCCGACGACGGTGAAGCTGCGGGACGGACAGCGCAGCAGCAGCATCTGCCACTCCGCGTCGGTCAGCTCCTGGGCCTCGTCCACGACGACGTGCGCGAACGGGCCGGCGAGCAGGTCCGGGTCGGTGGTGGGCAGCGCGGACTCGTCGACCAGGACGTCGCGCAGGTCCTGCCCGCGCAGCATCGTCACGAGGCCCTCACCGTCGTCGTCGGCCTCGAGCAGGTTGTCGACGACCTTGGTCATGTGTTCGCGTTCGGCGGCGACGGCGGCGTCCTGCCGACGCCTGCGCCGGGACGCCTCCGGGTCGCCGAGCCGCTGCCGGGCCGCGTCCAGGATCGGCAGGTCGGACACCGTCCAGGCCTGGGTGTCCGCGCGCTGCAGGAGCCGGACCTCGTCGGGGCTGAGCCAGGGAGCGCATTTGCGCAGGTAGGCGGGTACCGACCACAGGTCTCCGACGAGGTCGGCCGCTTCGATCAGCGGCCACGTGCGGTTGAAGGTCGTGAGCAGCGCCCTGTTCTGCAGCAGCGACCTCCGGAGCAGGTGCGCCGAGATGTCGTCGTCGTGCTTGTCCATCAGGATCGTGACCAGCTCCTGCCAGATCTGGTCACGTGCCTCGTTGTGCGGGGTGCCGGGGTCCGGTGCCTCGAACGCCTCGGCCCAGTCGTCGGCGCTCAGCCAGACGTCCGCCCAGTGGGTCGTGAGCGTCATTCCCCTGGTGGGCGGTTCCTCGTAGAACCTGACGGCCGTCTCGATCGCCTTCACCAGGTTCGCGGACGATTTCAGGCGGGCCACGTCCGGGTCGGTCTCGATCGTCGCGGTGGCTCCCTCGGCGACGAGGTCCCGCAGGTTGCAGGTCTGCACTCCCTCCTCGCCGAGGCTGGGGAGGACGTCGGCCACGTAGGCCAGGTAGGGCTGGTGCGGACCGACGAACAGCACCCCGCCGCGGCGGTGACCGAGGCGAGGGTCGGCGTAGAGCAGGTAGGCGGAGCGGTGCAGCGCGACGACGGTTTTTCCCGTGCCCGGACCGCCGTCGACGACGAGGGCGCCGTCGGATCCCGCGCGGATGATGGCGTCCTGGTCGGCCTGGATGGTGCCGAGCACGTCCCGCATCCGGGCGGAGCGGTTGCCGCCCAGGCTGGCGATGAACGCGGACTGGTCGTCGAGCGCGGCGTGCCCCTCGAACCCGTCCGGGGTGAACACCTCGTCCCAGTAGTCGCTGATCCGGCCGCGGGTCCAGCGGTACCTGCGGCGGCTCGCCAGGCCCATCGGGTTGGCGTGGGTCGCTCCGAAGAACGGCTCGGCGGCGGGCGAGCGCCAGTCGAGCAGCAGGCGACGGCCCGCGCTGTCGGTGAGCCCGAGCCGTCCGACGTATACGGGCTCGGGGTTGTCCACCCGGATGATGTACCCGAGGCACAGGTCCAGACCGAAGCGGCGCAGGGCGCGCAGGCGGGCGGTCAGCCGGTGGATCTCCAGGTCCCGGTCCATCGCCTCCTGGCCGATGCCGCCGGGCGCCCTGCGCGCGGTGTCGAGGCGGTCGGACAGCTCGGCGATCGACTGTTCGAGGCTCTCCGCGATGGCCGTGAAGTGCTGCTCGTCGCCGGCGACCAGCGTCGGGTCGGCCTTGGCGGCGAGGCGGTCGGGAAGGTCGAACGCGCTGGTGGTCAGGGGGTTCACGTCTCGGCTCCGACCTGAGGCTCGCGACCTCAGATCCAAATTCTGGCGCTCACGGGCGCGGCTGGATTCTGCTCGGCATCTGGCCTCGGCTGGCTATTCTGCGGCACAGCCTGGGTCTTGACGCAAGCCCCCCCGCGTGCTATAAGTTGAAAGTGGCGGGAAGTTGATGTTCCTCCCTGTCCATTTTCGTCCGCGATGGGCGGACAACCTCTTCGGCGAGGCCAGCTGCCCGCGCCGTATTCCCAAGTTCCCAAGCGGGAGCTCTCGAACGCGGCTGCCGCGGTGCGCACAGCGTCGACGAGTGGTGGGACGAGTGGTGGACAGCGGCGTCGGCGGGCCGACCGTGCAGGCCGGTCCGCCGACGAGCTGGTGCCGCGGTTACATACCCATGTCGCCGAAGGCGGCGGCATCCGCGGACGCGGACGCCGCCGCGTCCGCCAGGCTGTTCGCCACC
>NZ_CASGGV010000018.1:0-18882 GCF_949319125.1 Frankia sp. Hr75.2
GGATACATTGGAGCGCCTCGTGGCGCACTGGTTCGCCTTCACCGTCAGGATGTAATGCGCCCCGCGGCCGACCAGCCAGCGGGCGGTCTCGGTCTGGGTATGCAACGCGTCCGCCGTGACGATCACACCGGTCAGATCGAGGTCGGCGAGCAGGACAGGCAACGCGGGGATCTCGTTCGTCTTCGCGTCCACCGCGACCTGGCCGAGCACGACACCGGTGTCATGGTCGAGCGCGGCGAGCAGATGCCGACCGGTGACCTCGCCGGTGCGGGAGCCACGCAAGGTCTTGCCGTCGACCGCGACCCACCGCCGCGTCCCCGTGTCCGGGCTGGTCGCCGCGACGGCCCACGCTCCCAACGCCGTGTCCAGCGCGTCAGCGTCCAAGGCGACGAACACCCGGCGGAACGTCGAGGTGTCGGGAACCCGGACGATACCGAGCAGGTCAGCGACCGCCTGACCGGCATCGGCGGCCCACTCGCCGATCGCGGTGAACGACCGCGCGCCGGCGAGTACCGCGCACGTCGCCAGGGTCAGCACCACGGCCAGGCTGTGTCGTTTCCCTCGGGGTTTCCGCGGGTCCGGGACTCGACCGAAAGCCGCCAGGAGACCCGACACCGACGACGGCTGGTGATGACCGTCGGTGACGGCAGCAGCCAGCTGATCGAAAACAAGAACAGGCGGTGATACTGGTACGGCGGGCACGACACCTCGGGTCGATCATGATGGTGTAGGAACCTCCATGATCTTCAGGTGGCGTGCCCGCACCCATGAGACCCCCGGCCGCGTGCCCGGCTCCCGCTACACAGCCCCACCAGAAACCCCAGGCCTGACCCACCGCCTACGCGTCAGCAAACTTGCCGGAGCCCTGGTGAGCAACAACCCGAAATGTCGCGGCGGACGGTCAGATGTAAGCATTTATGTAGGTCAGCCGGGGTATGCCGTGGACCGTCCGCCGCTTTGGGTTGCTAATGGGGACGCACCGGTCCTGACCTGGTGGGATGGGTGTCCGGGCCGCCGGTGGTCGAGCACTCGTTGTTGCCGGCCCGCACGTTCGAGGTCTAGGTGTAGAACGTGCCGCCACTGGCTGCTGGGAGGGTGTCAACGACTGGTGGGACGGCGTGCCGAGACGAGCACTGATCCATTAGCGCGTGCGTGAACCTTCCCGAGGTCCGTATCCTACACCGGACGAGGAAGGGAGCATGAGGTGCTGTTCGTCGGAGACGACTGGGCCGAGGACCATCACGACATCGAGATCCAGAACGAGGCGGGACAGCGTCTCGCTCGCGCTCGGCTTCCCGAGGGCGTCGCCGGCCTCGCCCGGTTCCACGCGCTGATCGCCGAGCACCTCGGCGGCGACGAGGGTCCGTCGCAGGTCGTGGTGGGAATCGAAACCGACCCGGGGCCATGGGTCGGTGCCCTGGTCGCGACCGGCTACCAGGTCTACGCGATCAACCCGCTCTCCGCCGCCCGGTACCGCGAACGGCACGTCACCTCCCGGGCGAAAAGCGACCCTGGAGACGCGAGGGTACTGGCGGACCTGGTCCGTACCGACCGGCATCACCACCGCACCGTCGCCGCGGACAGCGACCTCGCCGAAGCGGTGAAAGTCCTGGCCCGTACCCATCAGAACCTGGCCTGGGCACGGCAACGGCACGCGAACCTGCTGCGTTCGACCCTGCGGGAGTTCTACCCGGCCGCCCTGGCAGCGTTCGACGACCTCGCCAGCCGTGACGCTCTCGCCGTCCTGGCCGCCGCCCCGACCCCGACAGCCGGCCGCGCGCTGACCACGACACGGATCGCTGCCCTGCTCCGTAGGGCCGGCCGGCAACGCCGCGCCAACAGCCGCGCGGAGGAGATCCGCACCGCGCTGCGCGGAGAGCAGCTCACCGCACCCGCCGAGATCGCGCAGGCGTTCGGGCACACCGTCACCGCCGTCGTCGCGGTCCTGACGACCCTCGTCGCGCAGATCGACCGGGTCGAGAACGAGATGACCACACGCCTCCACCAGCACCCCCACGCCCGGATCTACCTGTCCCTGCCCGGGTTCGGGCCGGTCCTGGCCGCGCGGGCCCTCGGCGAGTTCGGCGACGACCCGAACCGATACGAGACCGCCCGTGCCCGCCGCGACTACGCCGGCACCTCACCGATCACCCGCGCCTCCGGCAAACGCCGTGTCGTCCTGGCCCGGGTCGCGGTCAACAGCCGTCTCCGCGACACACTGGCAACCCAGGCATTCGCCGCGCTGAAAGCCTCACCCGGCGCACGGGCCTACTACGACAACCATCGTGCCCGCGGCATGACCCACCACCAGGCGCTACGCGCCCTCGCGAACCGGCACGTCGCCGTCCTCCACGGCTGCCTACGCCACCACACGACCCACGACGAAACCACCGCCTGGCCAGCCCTCACCAACCCCACCCAGACCGCCGCCGCTTGACAGATAAAACCAAGGGACGTCTACACCCGTTGCTACATAAAGATCTTCAAACGGCCAAATTGATCTCAACGGAGAGACAAAAGGCCTGGTCGGAGGCGGTGGACAGAACCGGGCACAACCCGAACCGCCACCCCACGATCCCTGGCCCCACGATCGGCATCCCCGATCACACGAACAGGCCATCTACCAGCGGCAATGCAGGGCGACGCCAGCGTCGTACCCCCACCACCGACGCATCGGCCGCCGCCGCAGGATGACACCCGTACAGCCGGGGGCGCAGCCGCGCTGGTCGATCCCGCCGTCGGACTGCCCAGCCGAGCACGATCCGGTCCGGGTTGTCGGCCGGGTAGGCGGCAAGATCACAGAACCACGGATGGCGCGAGCCGCGCACGGATGGCGCGGGGTGTAACTTACATAGCGAGTAAGTTACAGGTGGTGTGAGTTACTGGGGGAGGCGGGGAGCCGGTGGCCTTTGTGAATCGCACCGACGAACTCGCCGCTCTGGAGGCGTGGTGGCACTCGACCGACCCCCGACCCGCGGTGGTGTGGGGACGGCGACGGGTCGGCAAGACCGCGCTGTTGCAGCGCTTCGCGGAGGGCCGTCGGTCGGTGTCCCACACCGGAGCCGGTCGGGCGGCAGCTGGGGAACTGGCGCAGCTATCCCGTCAGGCGGCCATCGCGCTACCGGGGCGAATTCGTGATCTCGCTACTCGTCCCTACCTCGACTGGGACGACGCGCTCGACGACCTCGCCGCGGCGGCTGAGCAGGAGCCTCTCCTCGTCATCCTGGACGAGTTTCCCGAGATCGTCGCCACCTCACCCGAGCTGCCCGGCGTCCTGCGGGCCTTCCTCGACCGGACAGCCGGCCGGACCAGGCTACGGATGCTCGTCTGCGGATCGGCCGTGCGGCACATGACCGCGCTACAGGAGCAGCGGGCGCCCCTGTACGGCAGATTCGATCTGTCGCTGTCGCTGCATCCGTTCCGTCCGCACGAGGCCGCACTCATGCTGCCCGGACTGACGCCGTCCGACCGGGCGCTCGTCTACGGGCTGGTCGGCGGAGTTCCGTTGTATCTGTCGTGGTGGGACCAGGGCGCTGACCTCGCTGACAACCTGCTACGGCTGGCCTGCCGGCCCGGGGCGCCGCTGCTCACCGAGGGACAACTCGTGCTTGCCACCGAGGTGGAGCACGGTGAATACCCGGCGGCCGTCCTCCACGCGATCGCCGAGGGCCGCACCCAGTACAACGAGATCAAGGACTATATTCGGGCTGAACCGGCCCGTACTCTGGATCGGCTCGTCGAGCTACGGCTGGTCGAACGACTGATGCCCGTCACCGAGGCAGCGCGCAGCCGCCGGCGCGTCTACCGGATCGCCGACAATTTCCTCGCTTTCTATCTCGGCGTGCTGTCTCGGTACCGCGCGGAGATCGAGCGTGGACTGGGGAAAGCACTGCTGCCAGTACTGATCGAGAGTCTGGACGACCATCTCGGCAAACCGTGGGAGGAAGCGTTTCGCGAGCACCTACGCCGACTCGCGGTCGCCGGCGCGCTGGGCAGGGACATCGTCGCGGTCGGGCCTTACTGGAACGCGGGCGGGCAGAACGAGATCGATGCGGTCGTGCTCGCGGGCAGGGACCGACACCCAATTCTGTTCGGCGAGGCGAAGTGGGCGCGCTCTATTGACGGTCGACGAATCTCCAGCCGGCTCCTGGAAAAGGCTCGCACTATTACGTCGGCCGTTCCAGCAGCCTCGGACCGCCAGGCAGACGACGGAGCTGCCGGCCCTGACAGTGCCGGGACCGAAGGCTCTGCCCGGGCACGCCTCGCGCTGTGCGCTCGCGAGGAGATCCGCGACGCGCCGCCGGGATGTCTCACTGTCACCGCCGCCGACATCTTCGATTAGCGATATCCATCCGAGCCACGCATGAGCTCTCTCATCGAGACTTGGCTGGAATACGCCGCCCGGGCCCCCACGGACACGAGGAGATGGACTCCACGCTGCCCGACCTGGCGCGGCACGCGGCCTGCGACACCATCGTCTTCGTCGAGACCCTCGCAGCAACGCCGGCACCGCCTGCCGCGAAGCCTGAGAGCCACTCGTCCCCGCCCAGGCCACCCCGCCGACGCAGCGCTCATCTGGGGCGACCGGCGAGTCCGAGACATACGCGTGGATACCGCGCTGGTCAGCCAGCTCCATGAGGTGGTTGCGACGCACTCCGGCCCCGACGGGTGGACGCATCCGTCAGCCGTCGGTCGGCCCTACATCGAGGTTCTCTACAACCGGCAGAGGCTCCACCCCACTCTCGGCTACCGCACACCAGAACACGTCGAGCGCGCATACCAGGCAACCCAGAACTCAATCAAGGAAGCAGCATAAAGCTGGTATAGTCCCGCTACGTCGGTGTCCGAGAAACGGGCAGCACCTCAAAGACGGTCGGCGACATCACCTACATCCCCACCTGGGAAGGCTAGCTGTACCTCGCGACCGTCATCGACTGCTACACCAAAGCCGTCATCGCCCAGTACATAGAACTTCGCTGTAACGCCACACGCCGCCACTTGGGACTCCACTATCGCACCCCACGACGGGCTTACGCCGAATATCTGAAAAAGCAGGCCGCCGCGTCCATCAGCTTCATTGGACCTGTCCGGATTCAACGGGGCGCATCAGTTGGCGGTCTGGCGCGGTTCCCGGACTTCGCTCAGCGCTCTCCGGATGCCGCTGTCGAGTTTCGACGAACCCGCCCGTATGACCCGGCCCGGCGTTCAGGCTTCCGCCAGCGCGCGGGTCCGCTCCGTCATGCCGGCGATACCGGCGCCGCCCTGGTTGCCCACGGGCACCGGACCCCGGCCGTCGTCCTCGATGCTGAGCACAGTCGCCGGTCGGCGTGTTGGACTCGGATGACGACCTGCCGGGCGCCGCTGTGCCTGGCGGCGTTGGTCAGCGACTCCTGCACGATGCGGTAGGCGGCGAGATCGACCGCGGCGGGCAGCGACGGAACCACTCCTCGGCAAGGTCGTCATGTGAGCCCGCGTCACCAACCGCGGCATCGCGAGGGTTCGGCAGAATGCCACCATGGTTTCCGGATCGTTTGCCGAATACCTGGCCGGGTTGGACGAGGCAGCGCTGACGGGGTTGCTGCGGGCACGGCCGGACGTCCGGGCCGAGCCGATCCCGCGTGGGTTCGAGCAGCTGGCTCAGCGGCTGTGCGGGCCGGACTCGCTGGTTGCCGCGCTGCGCTCGATCGATCGGGACGCGGTGCTCGTCGGTCAGGCGGTGGCGGCCCTGGGACCGCTGGCCACGGTTGAGACCGTGGCCGGTCTGGTCTCGGCACCGGACCAGGACGCGCCGGAAAAGGCCGTGTCGGACGCGATCGGCGAGTTGCGCGGCCGCGGGTTGGCCTGGTTGGAGTCCGGGACGATCTGCCTGCCGGAACGGCTGGCCGAGCACTGGGCGGCCGAGATCGGCGATGGTCGACCGTTGGCCCTGCTCGCGAAGTCGGCGCTGGTGGACGACGTGCGTACGGCGGCTGACGCGCTGGGGGTCGAGGTGGACGGGCTACGCAAACCGGAGCTGATCGCCCGCCTGGTGGACGTCGCCTCCGACGCCCGCGCGATGGCCGACGTAGTGCGCCGGCTACCCAAGCCCGCGCGGGATCGCCTGAAGCAGATGCGCCATCGCTACAACCAGATCTACCTGGGCTACGCCGAGCCGGCGGCCACGGGTGCCGAACGCGCGTTGGCCGCCGCGGGCTTGGCGCTACGGGTCAACGGGCGGTTGGAGGTGTCCCGCGAGATCGAGGTGGCGTCCTGGTTGGCGCAGCGTGACCTGCTGTTGACCGGACAGCCGCGGGTCCCTTCAGCCGCGGCCTCGAGCGAGTCGACGCTGGCCGCCGCCCAGGCCGCCGCGGCGGATCTGCTCCGTGGGATCACGGCCCTGTTGGACGAGGCGCGCGCGCATTCGATCGTCGCGCTGAAGAAGGGCGGCGTCGGCCCGCGGGAACGGTCCCGGCTGGCCGCGCGGCTGGCGCTGCCGGTCGAGATACTGCTGCTCGGTATCGACCTGGCCTACGCGGCCGGGCTACTCGGCCGGGCGGACACGGGCTACGCGCCGACCGATCGGTATGCGGCGTGGCGGGAGGCGCCGCCGGCCCATCAGTGGTCCGCGCTGGCGACCGCATGGTTGGTGTTGGAACATGCCCCGACCAGCCGGGAGATCGGTGGGGGCAAGGAGCTGGCCCCGCCGCTGCCCCTGGCCTCGGCCGCCGGTGGGCTGCGACGCGCCATGCTGCGCGCGGCGCGCGGTGGGCTGTCGTTGCGGGCGGCCGGCGAACACATCGACTGGTTCTTCCCACTGCATGGATATGAGCCAGGCCAGCTGCGGGACAAGGCGGCCGCCGCGATCCGGGAGGCGGAGCTGCTGGGTGTCGCCGTTGCCGACGTGCTGACCGACTGCGGCGAACAGCTCGCGGCTCTTCTCGACGGAGACCTGGCCACCGCCGAGCCGGCGGACGCGGTGGGCGCGATGGACGCGGTGGACGCGTTGGCCGCGCGGGTGGCCGGGGTACTGACGGAAAGGCCGTGCACGGTGATACTCCAGTCGGACCTCACCGCGGTGGTGTCCGGCCAGCCGACGACGGCGGTCTCGCGGCTGTTGGGGACAGCGGCGGTGAGCGAGTCCCGGGGCACGGCGGGAGTGTGGCGGTTCAGCCCGGCCAGCGTCCGTGCGGCGTTCGACGCGGGCTGGACCGCCGCAGGATTGCTGGCCGATATGGCGGCGGTGTCGGAGCGGGCGGTGCCTCAGCCGTTGGAATACCTGGTCAAGGATGTGGCCCGTCTCCACGGGAAGATCCGGGTGCGGGGGATGCGCTCATGCGTCGTGGCCGAAGAGGCTTTGATCAGCGAGATTCTGCATACCCGGTCGTTGGCGAAACTGTCCTTGGCGCGGGTGGCGCCCACGGTGCTGTCCAGCCCGCACGAGCCGCACGAGGTGCTGGCACGGCTGCGCGCGGCCGGGTTGTCCCCCGTCGCCGAGGATGCGACGGGCACAGTGATCGTCGAGCAGCAGCGGGAGCACCGCGCGGCCGCGCCCCGGTCGCCGGCGCGGGCCACGTCCCGGGCCCGGCCCCGGATGGACGCGGAGACGCTGGCCGCGCAGCTGCTCGCGGACCCGGTTGGCACGAACAGTGGCGGAGCGGCCAGCGGCGGGGCGGGAAACGGTGGCGCGGATACCTCGGAGACGTCCGCGCGGCTGGCGCAGCTGAACCCCGGCCTGACCGATACTGAGATCATCCTGCTGGCCGACGCGATCGAGGCCCAGCGCGACGTGTTGATCAGCTACCGGAACAAGGCCGGAAACCGGACTGTCCGGGAGATCCAGCCGCGCCAGCTGTACGGCCGATGGCTCGACGCGTGGTGTCACCTGCGGGACGCACAACGAGACTTCACCGTGGCCAATATCGAGTCGGTCGCCCCGGTCGGCTGACCCCGCGACCGCCTATGCGTCGCCTGTCGATCAACCACGACCGCCTCGGCCGCGGTGACAACGCGACCGCCCTCGCCGAGACGGCGGCCGGTCAGCGGCCGCTGATGGCACGCATGTTGGTTGCGCGGGCGAGAGCCCGGCTCGTAGCCATTCCGGCGGATACCGCGCCGTCTGGGACCACGCGACCAGAATCCACGGCCTGCGCGAGGCGGCGCTGCCGCAGTTCGTCGCGACGGCGGGGTGGGCGGCCGTCGTACGTCAACAACCGACGCATCGGCTGCCACCGCCGGATGACACCCGTCGGGCCGGGACACCGTGCCCGGCCCGGGCCCGACGCGCGGGGCCCGCGGCGCACCGATGCCCGGATCAGCTATCGTCGCCAGGCCGGCTGGAACTCAAGTAGGCCACCCGGACCCCGGCCGGGTACATGACAACGACAACGGCGACGTAATACGTCGTGTTACGTTAGCGGCATGCCGAACGTCCGGTTCACGATCTCGACAGCCTCAGATGTCCAGGCCGCGATCAGGACGCACGCGGAGGCGGCGGGCATGGACACGTGTCCGCCTACATGATCGCGGCGGCCGTCGCCCAGATGGCACGTGACGACGCCGCCATGGCGGCCTTCGCGGCACTGGACGCACGCAACCAGGCCGCCTTCGAGCAGGCCGTCGACCTCCCCGAGGCGGACCCGCCATCGTTCGACGCCCTGACCACGGACGAGCAGGCCCTCGTCCACCGGGTCCTGGCCAGCGCACTCGGAACGGATACCGCGAGCGTCGCGTGATCACCCGTACCGTCGTCTACGACACCGGGATGCTCGTAGCGCTCCTGCGCGAGAACCCCACGGCACGACTACTCCACCACGGCCTACGCGCTGCGTCACACCGGCCGGTTCTCATCGGCCCGGTCCTCGCCCAAGCGTGGCGACCGGACCCGAAAACGGTGCAGTCCTTCAGCCAATACCTGAAGGACTGCACCGTTCCACAAACCCGGGAAAGCACGCCACCCATCCGCGGGGCGGCGAACATCCCCGCCGGCTGCGTCGCCTGCGCGAAAACCTTCACCCTTGACTCGTACAAACGGGCAGGCGCCATGCTCGCCGACGCCAAGCTCCCCACGAGGAAACGGCCGGACGTCGTCGATGCCCTGGTCATCATCACCGCCGCACTGCACGCCCCCGCCCAGATCCTCACCAGCCACCCAGACGACCTGACCGCCTACACCGCCACACTCGACCGCGCCGACATCCTCGTCGAGCCGATCTGACTCTCGCCGGCGCCGTCACCCGTCGATTATCTGCCTGATGGTGCGGGGTGAGCACATCCTGCAGGTCCGGCAATGTCCTGCCCGCGCAGGCTTCGAGCCAGGCCATCCGGACGATTGCCTCGCGGACGAATCAAGACCGGCTTCCGAGCTGGCCGCACCCGCCTCCAGGCTGACACGATCATGAACCTGGCGAGCTTGCCAGCTCAAACAGCGGTTCGCATTGTGCGAGCTTTACGCTCGGCAAAGAGTTCATCAAAATCCCAGGTCACACCAATAGTCAAGGTGACCAGTGGGCAGGGGCGGGGTCGAACCGCCGATCTTCCGCTTTTCAGGCCGAACTGACCGTCGTTTCAGCGTCCGCGGACGTACGTCTTCGGCCGTGGAAGGCCGCTGACGTACGTGGTTGTTCGCCAGTGTTGCTACACCCGTTGCTACACCTCGGCGAGGCCACGAGTGGGGCATTCCGGCCGGCCTGGCAGCGCCAGCGCGCAGCCCAGTACCCCGGACGACGGCGCGTGACGGCCGCCGGCGCTCCGGGCTCGGTGGACTTCCAGGCCCCACGGACGGCTTCGGGTCTGTGGGAAGCGCTTCAGGGAGCAGCGGCTGGAGGTGGTGGCGCATGAGCCTCACCCTGACGACCACCCCCGCGGAGTCGAGCGCCGCCGCTGGTACTCCGGTCGCAGCGGCAGCGGTCGTGAAGCTCGTCACCGCCATGATGGCCGCTGTCGTCGGCTTGACGTTTCTCTTCGGGTTCGGCAACGTCCTCGCGCTCGGGCTACGACTCGGCGTCCCGATCTGGGTTGCTCCCCTGGTAGCCCCCGCCGTCGACATCTCCGTGGTCGGAACCGTTGACCGGACTACCGGGCTGACGATCAGCGTGTCGTAGGCGGCGGGTGGTGGCCCGTCGGTAACTGTCACGCAGTTCCGAGTGAGAGGACTGCGTCCGGATGTCCGATAATTGTGATCGTGTGATTGATCTGATCGATCTGCCGGAGTGGGGTCGGGTTGTCCCGCTGGCTGGTGTCGAGCCGTTCTGTGTGGTGGACGAGGCGGATCGGCCGGTCGAGCCGGTCCGACGATTCCTGCGTGACCTGGTAGCGCAGGGATGTTCGGCCGCGACGATTCGCAGCTATGCGTTTGCGTTGCTGCGTTGGTGGCGGTTCCTGCGGGCGGTGGAGGTGGAATGGTCGAAGGCGTGTCCGGCGGAGGCGCGGGATTTCGTGCTGTGGTTGCAGCGGACCAGTAAGCGGCGTCGGTTGCCGCGAACCGATTCCGCGATGACGGCAGGAACGGTGAACCCGATCACCCGCAAGCGGTTCCAGGACGACAGCTATATGGTGGCCACGATTCGGCACTCGAACGCGGTCGTGCGGTCGTTTTATGCGTTCTGGCTCGAGCGGGGCGAAGGGCCGCTGGTCAATCCGGTGGTCCTGGCTCGGGGGCGGGGCCGGCGTCCTCATGCGCATCACAACCCGTTGGAGGCGTTCCGGCCGGAGGGGCGGCTGCGTTATAACCCGCCGGCACCGAAACGCCGGCCGCGGGCGATGCCGGACGAGCGGTGGGAGCAGCTGTTCACGGCGATGCGTTCGGACCGTGACCGGGCGATCCTGGCCTTGGCAGTCAGCACCGGCGCTCGCGCCGGGGAGCTGCTGGGAATGCGCGGTGCCGATCTGGACTGGGGCGACCAGCTGATCCAGGTTCGGCGCAAGGGGACACGGGCGCCGCAGTGGCTGCCGGCCAGCCCGGAGGCGTTCGTGTGGCTGCGCCTGCACGTGGAGGAGATCGGCGGACTGGGTGCCGACGCGCCGGTCTGGCAGACGCTGCGCCGCCGCACCCGGGACGGCGGCCCGCCCGGTCGCGTGCCGTTGAACTACGAGGCGCTGCGGGCGGTGCTGCGCCGCGCGAACAGCCTGCTGGGCACCAACTGGACCATGCACGACCTGCGGCATACCTGCGCCCTGCGCATGATCCGTGATGCTCGGTTGTCGCTGCGCGACGTGCAGACGATCCTCGGACACGCTCACCTGACCACGACCGAGACCTATCTCGTGGAAGACGACCTCGAGGTCATCCGCCGAGTACGGGACTATCTCGCCGGCCGCGACGAGCCGCTGACGCTGCCCGGTGACGCGACGACCCCCTATCGGGCTGAGGACCTCACCGTGCTGTTCGGGCCAGCCGGCCGATGACGATGACAGCGCCGGCACCTGCCAGCGTCGAGGTGGTCGCCGCCGCGATGAGCACGGCGCGGGTCGGGCCGTTGAACTGGGCGAGCGCCGCAGTGGTGCTGGCGGAGATCCCCACGTTGCCGGTGTTCCCCGCGGACCGCCACGGCGAGCAGTGGATCCGGGGAGCCGCCCGGATCCTTCGCTGGCTCGGCGAGCACCCGGGGTCGGGGTGGCAGCAGCGGTGGACGGCCGCCGAGGGGAACCGCTACGAGTGGATCGACCCGCTGTGCGCCCGCGAGGGGCTCAGCCCCTGGGCGGGAAAGGACGAACTACGCCGCGGCCTGGTCGGGCTGCTGCTGTGTCGGGCGATCCTGCCCAGCTACGACTTCATCCGCCGCTACCGGCCCTGCGCGCTGCTCAGCCACACCCAGCAGGTCGTCAGCCCGGCGCTGTTCGCTCGGCTCGGACGCGAAGCCCAGGTCATGGGCCTGTCGGGCCGGCAGCAGGGCGAGACGCTGGCGTTGATCGCCCGGATCGTGCTGGTCACCGGGAAGACGGTCGAACAGCTGGCCCCGGAAGACCTGTTTGAGATCCGTTCCTACTACCTGGGCGCCCGCAACCATGTCCCGCTGGGGATCTACCCGGCGTGGGACCTGCTGCGCACGGTCGGCGTGCTGGACACACAGGTGGCGATGCGCACCGCGCTGCGAGCGGGGCCACGGCCGACCGCCGAACTCGTCGACCTTTACCGCATCCGGTCGCCGGTCATCCGCGGCGTGCTGATCCGCTACCTCGACGAACGCCGCCCCGGGATGGACTACGGCTCGTTCCGCGCGCTGGTCACCGTCCTGGCCGGACGGTTCTGGGCCGACATCGAGGCCCACCACCCCGGCATCGACACCCTCGCGCTACCCGCCGAGGTCGCCGACGCCTGGAAACAGCGGATCATGTTCACCAGCAGGCCATCCGAGCAGGGCAGACCCCGCAAACGCCACCTCGACCTGCTCACCCTGGTCCGCGCGTTCTACCTCGACATCCAAGAATGGGCGTTGGACGACGCCTCCTGGGTGCCGTTCGCCGCACCCAGCCCGGTCCGCAAAGGCGACACCGACGGCATGGCGAAACTGAAAAGACAGGTCACCGCGCAGATCCACCAGCGCATCCGGGAACGCCTGCCGCACCTGCCCGTCCTCGTCGACACCGCCGAAACCCACCTCGACACCCAGACCACGCTGCTCGCGACAGCGAACACCACACCCGTCGGCGAGGTCTTCGACCACGCCGGGCGCTCCTACCGCCGGACGGTCCGCGTCAGCCACACGCTGACCACCCGCCACCACGGCACCGTCGCCACCCTCGTCACCGACCTCACCACCGGCGGGCTCGTCGACCTGACCCGCGCCGAGGACGAGGCGTTCTGGACCTGGGCGATCGTGGAAACCCTGCGCCACACCGGCGTCCGCATCGAGGAACTCCTCGAGCTCACGCACCTGGCGCTGAGCACCTACCGCCTGCCGGACACCGGTCAGACCGTGCCACTACTGCAGATCATGCCATCGAAGAACGACGAGGAACGGCTCCTGCTGGTCAGCCCGGAACTCGCCAGCGTCCTGGCCACCATCATCACACGGCTCCGCGACGCTCACGGCGCGATCCCGCTCGTCGCCCGCTACGACGGCGCCGAACGGGTCACCGGACCGCCGCTGCCGCACCTGTTCCAACGCAAAATCGGCCACCGGCACGAAGTCATCAACGTCAACACCGTCCAGAAGCTGCTGAAGAACCTGATAGCCCGCACCGGCCTACGCGACGCCGCCGGCGCACCGTTGCGTTACACCGCGCACGACTTCCGGCGCATCTTCGTCACCGAGGCCGTCGCCGCGGGCCTACCCGTCCACATCGCCGCCCGCGTTCTCGGCCACCACCAGCTGACCACAACCCAGTCCTATCTCGCCGTCTTCCAGGACGACCTCATCCGCGCCTACCAAGCATTCCTGACCCGACGCCGGGCCGTCCGTCCCGCCGAGGAATACCGCGAACCCACCGACACCGAATGGGACGAATTCCAACAGCACTTCGAGCTACGCAAAGTCGAACTCGGCACCTGCGCCCGCCCCTACGGCACAGGCTGCAAACACGAACACGCCTGCATCCGCTGCCCCATGCTCCGCGTCGAACCCGCTCAACGCCGCCGCCTCGAACAGATCACCATCAATCTCACCGCCCGCATAGACGAAGCCCGCACCAACGGCTGGCTCGGCGAAGTCGAAGGCCTCCAACACAGCCTCACCGCCGCAAAGACCAAACTCGCCGGCATCGACCGCACCGCCCGCACCACACGATCCACAACGGTCAACCTCGACATGCCCGCGATCGCCACACACCACGGGAAGTGAGAGCACCGGAAGCCAGAAAAAGAAGACCACGAAACGGGCGGAACGCGGCAAATCTTAGTCCAGGTAAGACTACTCCTGGGGACCCGCCATCTCGCCCTACACGGCGGCCCGGCCGATGTGCTGAAATCAGCGCGACGTCTTCTCATCTTCTCCAGCATGGTAACCCTGGCACTGAACATCGCGGAACCCCTCATCGCCCGCGACTACGGCAAAGCAGCTTTCGATGCCGTCGGCCCGCTCCTTCTTATCGGATGGAGTGAGGTCGGACCCGGCCTACTTCAAGCTATGCAGCTGGCCGGAGACAGCCGGAAATCAGCGGACGACGGGGCCGTCCTGCAATGCGGACCCGACGGCGCGAAGACCACCGAATCCTCGGCCCTGTCTGGGAAGGGATGGTCGGGGCGTCGTAACCAGGAGGACAGCGGATCCGGCGGGCACAAGCAGCGGTCCGCCAAGCAGGACCTGCTTCATCGAGCACGCGCCGAAGACAGCCTCCATTGGTCAACACATCATCGGCCGATCTCCGCCGACACGCTCCGCAAACGCCTCCGCATCGGCGCGCCCGCCGCCCGCGGCCTCGTCACGCAGCTGCGCACCGATACGGGTGCCAAACTTCATCCCGTGCCCGCTGCCGACTCCGCTCCATCGCCCGACGAACCGGCGGCTCCCTCGTAGTAGACGATCGGCGGGTGCGGTCGAAGCGCGGCGTCACTTCGATCGCACCCCGCATCCCCGGTCAGCCGGCCCGAAACCGGACGCAGGTTCCAGCAGAGGCCCCTTCGGCAGCCTCCGGCCTGCGACAGATGTTCAAAGTCATCACCGACACGGACACTCGCGTCGAAGCGACGCAGCGGGTGGCGAATCTCATCGCCGGCCGCGCTGCCGATCAGCGAGATGGCCAAGGCGATCTCGTCCCGACCTACGGCGCCCGCGAAAAAACGCATACGTTCAGCCGCGCCCCCGCCGGGCTCGATGGCCACCACGCAGTCGCTGGTCTCCATGCCCAACCAGCGCGGCTGCAGCCCAGCGACTGCCAGGCCAGGCCGTCCGGTAGCCGAGGCGCTCGCTCACGGCGCCCCCAGTAGTCGGATCGCGCCGCACGAGCCCGCGCCTGTTGATCTGCCTCTGAGCCGTCCGAGTCGGCGGCCGCCTCGCGGCGTACCTCGTCCACCAGTGAGCGGATCGGTTTGGGGACCGAGTCGTCACCCTCGCGGGTGCTCAGCGCGAACAGCTGCCCGCCCAGCTCAGGTCGGCGGCGTCCATCCCCTCCGGCAGGGTCAGATAATGACACCAGTGAAAGATGGTGGCCAGCCGCAGCAGGTCCGGTTCGAAGTTTCCGGCGACGACCAGGGCGCGGAACTGCTCGAACTCCTGCATCGCGTTGTCGCTCAGCTCGTGGGCCGGATCCTGGTCGGTCGCGAACAGGTCGATCCGCTGCGCCAGCCGAGCCGCCAGCTCTCGAAGCTCGTCGTGCATGCTGCCCCCGACATGAGATGCCCAGCAATCAACGCACGCCGGACTCCGACGACAGACGCGTCTGCGCCAACGGGTTCGGCTTCAGTATCCGCGTCCCGCTTTCGGATTGTGGTGAGCCGCGAGAATCTCGCCCAGTTTGCGTGCGGTGCGGCGGGTCTCCGGGTGCTCCGGGCCGAGAACCCGTTCGCGCTGGGCGAGTGTGAACTCGAGCAGCGCCCGCGCTGCCGCAGCCTCGCCGGTTGCCACCAGGTCCCGCGCCAGGTTGTGGCACAGGTGCAGGGTGTCGGGATGGTCGGGACCGAGCGCCAGCCGGGCCCGGTCCAGCGCATCCTGGTGGATGCGGCGGGCCTCGGTGGGATCGCCTGCGCGATGGACGTCGACCCCGAGGTCGTTGGCAACCCTGAGTGTTGTCGGATGGCTGTGCCCCAACACCCGCCGGCACCGGGCGAGGATCTCGTCCCGCAGCGCCCGTGCCCCCGCAAAGTCTCCCGATATGTAGCGGTCGACCGCTGCCTGATTGGCGAATTCCAGGGTGTCCGGGTGGTCCGGGCCGAGAACCGAGCGCAGCCGGTCGAAGGCGGAGAGAACCAGCCTGCGCGCATTCTCGTGCTGGCCGAGGGCACGCAGGTCGCGGGCGAGGCTGGCCGCTGACGAGAGTGTCGCAGGGTGGTCCGGGCCGAGGATCGCGCCACGGCGCCGGAGCGTCTCCTCGTCCAGCCGCCGCGCTTCCGCCACCTCGCCGAGGCCGTACAGGTCGAAGGCCAGGTTGCCGGCCAGATCAAGCGTCTGGGGGTCATCCGGCCCCAGCACGCGCACCGCTGTCTGCCAGGTCTGGCGGTGCAGAGCGGCGGCCGCAGCCCGCTCACCGAGATTACGCCGGTCCAGGGCGACGCTGTCCGCGGAGGACAGTGTCGGGCGGGCGTCGGCGCCGAAGCCGTGCCGACGGCGACGCAGCGTGTCCTCATCGAGGTCGAGAGCCGCCCTGTGCTCGCCGAGCCGGCGCAGCACCTGGGCGCGCAGGTGCGCAAGGCGAAGGGTGTCCGGAGCGTCCGCGCCGTAGCCGGCGCGCCATCGGGTCAGCAGTTCGCCCGTCAGCCGGCAGGCGGGCTGGTGCTGGCCGCTGCGCTCAAGGTAGGTGAGCACCTTCAGCAAGGTCTCGCGAAACGCTTCTGTGGCGTGCCCGTCGACCCGTTCCGCAAGGGCCAGCACGTGCTCGGATATCTCGGCGTAGTGCGGCCAGGCCGCCGGGTCCGCGGGGTCCCCCGGGTCGCCAGACTCACCTGGTCCGCCGGCGTCGGCGGCGCCGCCGGCGCTGGCCTGGGCCAGCAGTGTCTGGGCCAGGACCAGGTAGCGGATGTAATCTGCGCCTGCCAGCTGATCCCGGACGACAGCCTGGGTCAGCCTGTGCAGCTCGATCCGGTCGCCCTCGATGCGGGCCACCGCGAACCGGTCGAGGGCGTGCACCGCCGGCTCGAGATCGACGGGGTCGGCGCCGGGTCCGAGCAGCCGGGACAGCACGGTTGTCGACACCGGCTCGGCAGCGAGGAAGGAGGCCGCCCGCACCACTTCCAGCGCCGTCGGGTCGGCCCGGCCCAGCTGCTCCACCGCTGTCGTGACCGCGCCGAGCACGCCCTGCGGATAGCCGATCGGCCCCGACGGGAACGCCTGTGCCACGCCGCGCTCAAGGAGGCGCAGGTAGGTCGGGGCGCTGGTCCGACCCACCGACAGATAGCCGGCCGCCTGACCCACCGCGAGCGGCAGATGGCCGAGGGCGTCGCCGATCCGCTCGGCATCACCGTCGGTCAGATGCGGCGCGCGGCGCCGGAGCAGGCGGACGGACTCCGCGGTGGTGAACACGCCGATCTCCACGAGGTCACCGAGTTCGCCAGACATCCGGCCGCGTGCGGTGACCAGGATGTCCCCCGCGCCCGCCGGCCACCACGGCGCCACGGCATCGAGGTCGACGACGCTGTCGAAGACCACCAGCCACCGGGGCATCTCCCGCAGCCGGTGCACGGCCCGGCGCCCCCGGCGATGCAAGTCGACGTCCTCGGGAAGGCCCAGCTCCCCTGCCAGCGCGTTGAACTCCTCGGCCAGCGACGTCGGCTGCTCGGCGGCGACCCACCAGACCAGCGAGTAGTCGACCGCGAACCGGTGTGCGTACTCGATCGCGGCCTGCGTCTTGCCCACCCCCGCCAGACCGTGCAGTACCTGGGAGGATGCCCCGCGCGGGGCCCGCCGGAAGCCGGCGGACAGCGCTCCGAGCAGATCGTCGCGGCCGACGAACCATCGATGCCGCGGCGGCACGTTCCACACCGACGGCCGCCCGGCCGGAAACGGAACAGGCCGATGGCCACCCGCGCCCCGAACGCCGGCGCGGGCACCGCCGGGGAACACGGCGGGCACAGACGCCGACCGGTGCTCCAGGGACCACAGGCCTACCGCCGCCGCGAGCAGATGCCGGGCCGCCGCCTCGTCGACGTCGAACAGGTCAGTGCTGTGGACGGATTTCAGCAGTTCCGGGGGCTCACATTCGGCGACCCGGATCGGCACCAAGCGGCCGCCGACCAGCGCCGCCGTCCATTCCCGGGTGCACCAGGCTGCCTGGAAGTAGGCCTCGGAGAACAGGGCCAGCACGCGTCGGCAGGTGCCCAGGTGTTCGTCGACCCATGCGACGGTGTTCGCTCCCGGAAGCAGATCCCGCTGCCGGAAGCGGACGACCTGGCCCACGGCCTCGAGCTCGGCCGCGACCCACTCGGCCCAGGCCTGGTCCGCGGCCGCATGGGAGATGAGCACATCCACGCCCGTCGGGGTCCCGGCCGACAACCCAGCCACAGGCACGCACACTCCCATCCGGCAATCCGGCGATCCGGTGACAGGACCCCGTGACAGGACCCCGGCATCGTCATCGTAGATCTGCCGGCAGGAACGCAGGGCCGGCTCAGTTCGTTCGGACAATCGGAAACCGCGCATATCAGGGAAAGACGTCCAGCGCGGCGAGAACACCGGAGAGAACGGTCGGGGGGCCGTTATGAGGGCTCGATCAGCGTCGCCGCACCGGCGGCTTTCCGTTCCTGTCATCCGGCTGGCCGGGGTGCTCCTGCTGGTTCCGACTGCGCTGTTCTCCGCGGTTGTCGTCGCGGGTGACGGCACCGGGATCGCCCGGCACACCTCGCGTGAGGTGGGCGCCTGGCTCGAGAATGCCGCACGCGACGAGTTCGTCCACGTCAACGGGCTGTCCGGGACGGTTGACTGGTCTGTGCCAGGCGGGGCGGCCGACAACCACCCGCTGTCGGTGAGCCCGCTCGCCAAGGGCGTCCTGCTCTTCGACGACGCCGCCGGCCTGGTGCGCCGCGTCGATCCGAACCTGATGAGCGCCGACGGCCCAGGCCTCGAGGTCGGCTCTGCCACGCTCGTGGCCGGGCGCTCCGCCGCGTTCGTCCTGGACTTCGCCGGTGGCGACGTCCGGGCGGTCGATCCGACCACGCTGGCCTGGTCGGGACGTACGGTCGGCCTCGGCCAACCGGTCGGCTCGGCGGTCGTCACGGATGACGGCACGCTGTGGGCCCAGTTCCAGGGCACGACGAAGGTCGTCGGCGTCCACGGGTCCAGGTTGGTGGCGGGGGTCGGCGCGGCCAACCCCGCCCGG
>NZ_CASGGV010000019.1:0-18735 GCF_949319125.1 Frankia sp. Hr75.2
TTAGGTCCTGGCGGGCGATGACGTTCGGTGATGTCGATCGGTTGTTCTTGGCCTCGCTGTTGCCATGCTCGCCTACGGAGCTGATTGCTGAACGATTGCCAGAGGCGCTGACGACATCGAGGGCGGCGCTCGGTTAGGCCCGGCAACGGTGTTGCGTGCGGCCGTCGTCCGAGAACAGCACGTCCATCCCGCCCGGCCGTCCCGGCGGGGGTGGTGCGGGTGTGGAGCATCCCCCGGCTCGCCCCCCGGCGCTTCCATGATTTGGCCGGGCAGGAAGGAGCTCTGGCCGACGAGTGGGGCCCGTCCACCACTATCGGCCGCCTGACCAGGGGCGATCGTCGACGAGGGGCATGGGCGACGATCAGCCTGGCTGACCTCGCTCGCCCAGCAGCGTCGCACCGTGTTGAGGCACGGCGGCAGCCGTCATCGTTCGGTGCCGAGCCACGGCGGCCGTGTTCGCGCATCTCGTCGAATCCGATCCGACCTGGTCACAGACCCGGCGACGGATCACCTCCGCTGTCAACGGACACCGTCGACCTGGATAAATAGGAATACTCTATGGGTTCTGGCGGTCGATCGAGCGGAAGATGGCCCGGTCCGGTCGCTGATCAACTGGTTTGAGTCCCCAAGCGCACCGATCGATCTCGATTACAGAATGTAGCGAGCACAGGGTCGGCTGCATGTCTCGACTTGTGAGACCGCGCCTTCGGCGCCGAGGATGCATCCCGGTCGACCCCGGACCGCTTCTACGACCAGCCGCAGCGGACCTGACCATGCGGGGGCCAGTGGAGCATCGACCCATGCAGTTCGGGATCCTCGGGCCGTTGGAGGTACGGTCCGCCACCGGGGAGACGATTGGCGTCGGTGGGCCCAGACCGCGCGCGCTGCTGGTGATGCTGCTGCTGAACGCGGGGCGGGTGGTCGGCGTGGAGCAGATCGTCGCCGGCCAGTATGGCGATGACCCGCCCGCTGGAGCCGTGGGCGCGGTGCAGGCGCACGTGTCCCGGCTGCGCCGAAGCCTGACCGCCGACCTGATCGTCTTCCAGGGCGCGGGTTACCGGCTCGAGGCCGACCCTGAGGACGTGGACGTCCATCGTTTCGATCGGCTGTCCCGGGATGGGCGGCGGCGGCTCGCCGCAGGGGGACCACGTCGGCGCCGTCGCCGTGCTGAGGGAGGCGTTGCGGCTGTGGCGCGGGCCCGCTCTCGTCGACCTGCCGTACGGTCAGGCGCAGGCCGCCCGGCTGAAAGAGCTGCGGCTGGTCGCGCCCGAGGATCTTGCCGAGGCTGAGCTCGCGCTGCCGGAGGGCAGCTCGGTCGCCGAGCTACGGGTACTGGTGTCTGCCCACCCACTGCGGGAGCGGCCGCGAGGGCAGCTCATGCGTGCCCTGCACGCGTCCGGACGGCAGGCCGAGGCGCTGGCGGAGTTCGAGGAGATCCGGCGGCTGCTCGCAAGAAGGAAAAGAACGCTACGGCGAGCCGATGTCAAGAAGGTCCGTCAGCTCATCGAGTCGGTCAACGACACCCTCAAGGGGCAGCTTGACCTGGAAGGACACGGCGGGCGGACCTTCGAGGGCGTCGCGGTCCGGGTCGCCCAGCGGCTGCTGGCGATGGCCGCGGCGATCTGGCACAACAACCAGACCGCCGCGCCCGTCACCCGCCCACTGATCGCCTATGACCACTGAGCGTTACCAGCAAGTTGGGACTTACTCGTCTAGTGACCGCGCTGGACCGAGAGGTGCTCCTCGTCCTAGACAACTGCGAGCATGTCATCGTCCCGGTCGCCGCGCTGGCTCGCACGTTGCTGGCGGAGTGTCCCGCGCAGCGGCTAGCGCAGGTCGGTGAGCAGCAGCCGTTGCGGCGCGCGCACGCCCGCTACCACCTTGAGCTCGCCCAGCGATCCGATCCGCACCTGCGAAGGTCAGAACAGCTCGACTGGCTGGCCCGGCTGTCGGCGGAGCACGACAACCTGATGGCCGCGCTGCGTTGGGCGGTCCGCGACGACCGGGAGACCGCATTGCGGATGATCGCCGCTACAGGGTCCCCCCAGTGGTTTGTAGGCATCGTGGGTTGTTGGCGCGACTTCGTCACCGACCGAGGGCGTACCAATCACCTCCAGCCGCACCGCAAATACCTTCAAGCTGTCGGCCGTCCCTGACTTCGAGGACAAGGTGGTCGACGTTATAGGTCTGTATTTTGGGCCCGCCGCGCGCCGTCTGGCGGAAGTGAACCAAAGAAGAATTTCTCCTGGACATAGGCTACGGGCGTGTCATTTCGGCACAACAACGCCTGCGTGGCGATCGCGTGGCCATCGGAAGTGTGGCCATACCCGCCGTCGTCCGAAATCGTCATTGCGAGCATCCGACGCTGGATTCCCTCCGCCTGTAGAGCCCGACCAAGAGACACGTCCGTGGCGGTGAGCGTGGCGCGCTCCCGCGCGGTCACCCGGTCGAGCAGCACGGTCGAGAATGCGAAGCCTACGCTCTCACCCTCGACATGCATCCGGATATTACGGTGCTGGACAGTTGCGTTGTCGACGCAACGAAGTAGTACCGCGAGTCCAGGCGAATGGTGTTCTCGACCGAGTGCCCTTACCGGGTACGACGAGTCCTCCTGTATCAATCGAACCGCGCGATCCATGATCTCAACGGTGATCTCCCGTCCATACCATTGCGCCAGGATCTCCGTTGCCAGCAACGCTGAATCCCGCAGTAGATCCGCCGGCCGTGGCGCGTGACGGCAACCGGCTGCCGTGTCCTGCCGAGTCTTCCGTCGGGCCGCCTCGTCATCCTCAACGGTATTGATCACCTTCTCGAGCGGGTCGACATGTACACGTTCAATCACGGGCAGCTTTCTTCTGCGGTGTCCGGCGATCTCGGAGAGCCGCCAACCCCATGGGTAGCGGCCTTGCCCGCCCCAACCGCCCAGGCCACCCGTCCGGGCGGAAGCTGGCGACGACTGCTGTATCCGACTCGCGGCAGAAGTGGACGTTCGTGTCGATCTTCCAGCTCACATCGAAGTCACTCTGCGTGACATGACGGCCCGGATCGCGTTGGCGGCATTTCGTTGCATCCGGGCTTAGCCTGGGCGAGCTCGCCCATCATTTCTCGCCGGAATGCGTGATAGTCGACTTCGATCGCGTGCCGGGGCGACGGATCGGACCGAGAATGCGCGCGCGCGACTTCGCGGCGGATGCGCGTATCGATGTCGGACGGGCGTCTCACCCGCCCGCTGATCTGCAGCGCCGCGAGGCGTGCCTGGTAGTCGGCGAGCTGCCAGATGCAGCCGATCGGCTGGAACAGGCCGATGAAGAAAAGGCTTGGTATCGTCGGATGCATCATCTTCAGATAGAGTGGCGGCGTCTTGGCCATGTCCCAGCCGGCGATCCGCTCGGACAGGAACGGGAAGCTCGTGCGAAAGCCGGTTCCCATGATGATGACGTCGAATTCTTCCTGTGTGCCGTCGGTGAAGTGGACAATGTTTCCGTCATAGCGCTCGATGCCGCGGCGCGCGACGAGCCGGCCATCGCGTAGCGCGTCGAGTACGCTGGAATTCAAGGTCGGGTGTTTCGCGAGCGGCGCTTTGGTCGGGGTCTGTAGACCGTATTCTTCCCATTTACCGATCACGAGCCGCAGCCAAAGCTTCAGTGCCGACTGGAGTAGCGGCTTTGGAATCTTGCCGTACCAGGACCCATAGAGGACGTCCATCGGCTTCCCGGACATGAGTTTCGGAATGAAGTAGGTCCCCTCGCGCATGCTGAGCGCGGCCCGCGAGGCGAGGTGGGCGACGTCGACGGAAATATCAGCGGCCGAGTTTCCTGCGCCGACCACGAGCACGCGCTGGCCGCGGAACGGCTCGGGGCGCTTGTAGGCGGAGGAGTGAACGATCTTGCCTGTGAACGTGCCCGGGTATTCAGGCACGAGCGCTTCGCGGTGGTGGCCGGAGCAGACCAGCAAGCTGTCGAAAAGTTCAACCCTTGTTTCGCCGTTCGTGATGATACGCACCGCCCATCGGCCGTCGCCGCCGAGCGTGCATTGCTCGACATACGAACCGAGGCGGATGTGCGGCTCGAGCTGAAACGCTCTCGCATATTCGGTGAAGTAGGCGAGCAGCTGCCGGTGCGAAGGGAAGTCCGGGTATTCTTCCGGCATCGGAAAATCGGCGAACGATGACATGCGCCGGGACGAGATGATGTGCGAGCACTCATAGACGCTGGCCCGATGGGGATCGTCGGTGTACGCCCAGTTGCCCCCTATGTCGCTGCTCTCGTCGTAGCAGACGACGTTGCGGAAGCCGACCTGAAGTAGGTTCTTCAGCGCGGTCAGACCGCAGGGGCCTGCGCCGATCACACAGATCCGCGTTTCGCCAGATGAATTCACGGCCTCGTGCAGGGCGCCGTCCTCAGTCAGGTTCCGCTCGCGTGCCGCCAGGATCGCGCTCGCCGTCACCATTCCACTCGACGTCTCCAGCGGACACCGGCGGCGGCAACGGCGGCAACGGCCAAAACCGTAGGTCGAACGGCAGCTCGCAAGGCGAGGCGCCGCAGCACTCGTCCGAGAAACGCCGCTCCTCCGCCGTCCACGCCGCTGACAGAGACCCGCGGGCATTCGGGGAACATTGCGAGATACGCAGCCGTCCTTCTTGGTCCGCAGCCTGCTCCGCGGCGCCGCGGACCGCGCGACGGGCCGAGGCGACGATCTCGTTGAACCCGCGCGGACCACGCGCGACCGGGGGAGCCCAACGTAGCGCGCGGCCAGGAGAATGTGCGCGAGGAGCGGCACGCGGCCATGGTGGTGGCCGATCAGATGCGGACGGCGACAAGGGTCGCGGCCAGCACGGCGGTCGCGAGCGAGAGGAGCCGCAGTCCGGCCTCGGCAGGAGCGGTGAGCCGCCTGGCGTCGAGCGGCTCTTTGCTCCCGTCGGCGAGCTCGAGCTCGCCGCGGACGGCGATCACCCGGCGTCGCACGTACCGCACGTGGTGCGAGAGCACGCGCTGGGCGAGCGAGAGCAGCACCGCAAAGACCGCGGCGAGCACAGTCACGCCTCGGATGTCGCCCGCGACGGCCGCGTAGCCGCAGAGCACGGGGAAGCCTCCCCACGAGAGCCCGAACCAGAGGTCGGAATGGAAGCGCCCCCCGGCGAGCTCGAGGTTGTACGCCAGCACGAGGAAGATCCCGAGGGGGATGAGGAGCGCGAGCCAGGCCTCGAAGGTAAGCACGCCCACGAGGCCGATCGTGCAGGCGCCCACGGTCGAGACGCCGGCGAGCGCGACGAGAACCCGATCAGGGATGTTGGTGCGCAGCGGTCGCCCGTTCAGCTCGTCGAGGGCGTGCGCGCCGACACCGACGGCGAGCGCGAACGCGGCGACGACGGCACCGAGCCTGTCCCAGGCAACGACGGGCGCGAGACAGCCGCCGATGACGACGTACGACAGGTGCCACGCCGTGTATGGGGGATGGAGCAGCGTCACGTAGTCCCGCCAGCCGCCGCGCTCGAGCGCGTACCAGGCGGGACGGGAGACCGGCTGAACCTCCCGCGTCATGACGCCTTCGGCCGCACGATCGGGAGGGCTCACGTCTTCCGTCCCCAGATGACGGCGGCGCCGCCGAGACTCAGCCGTTTCACCTCGACCCCGTGGAGTCCCGCCGCGTGCCACCACTCGAGCTGGTGCTCGAGCGGGTGGCGCTCCCAGAAGTCGCGGATCGAGCCTCCGAGGAAGTCGCCGACCTCCCGCCAGCCGTTCCGGAGAAGGCGGCCGGCGAGCGGTAGCACCGCATGGACGTAAAGATCCCACAGCGGGCGGGCGGCACCACTCGGGACGCCGAAGTCGAGCGAGGCGACGAAGCCACCCGGACGCACCACGCGCGCGAGCTCGGCCAGCGTCGCCGCGGGATCGTCGACGTAGCGAAGGAGGTACGTAACCGTGACGTGGTCGAAGTACTCGGAACCGAGCGGGAGCGCATCCGCCGAGGCATGGATCAGCTTGACCTCGTCGTCGAAGCGACGGCGCGCGACCGCGAGCATCTCGGGACTCTGATCGACTCCGGTCACCCCGAACCCCTGCCGCAGGAGTTCCGCCGCGACCAGCCCCGTCCCTGTCGCCACGTCGAGAACCTGACCGCCGCGCGGAAGGCACGAAACGAGATAGCGGCGCCAGCGCGGGTCCTGTCCCAGCGAGAGCGTGGCGCCGACGCGGTCGTAAGTCGGCCCGAGCGGTGCAAAAAGCGCGCGGGCTTGCTCTTCCACGCTCCGTCCTGACATCCGTCCAATCACACCTTTTCGATCGTCGTGTCGGCTACCTGCGGGCAAACCTGCAATTTTATCGGGTCATTGACTAAAGACTGTCTACCTCGCCACCGTGCGACGCCTCGAGAAACGACTGAAAGCTGTTGCTGACCAAACGGCGCAGGACCGGACCGTCGATTTCCACCTCGCTGAACCCGACGCACGCTTGGCCAGCTGGGCGGTACGGGCGCCGACGAAACTGACCTCGACTCGTTGTACCGGTGGCTCCGCGGTCACACTCGTCAGCTTAGGCGGCACGCCGGGGCACCGACATCAATGGAATTCGTGATGAGGTAGCTACCGTGGCCGGCCCGCGACGGTGTTCCCCCGTCCTCCGCACGTTCGTCTGGTGTGCTGACTGTGCGACTTCTTGATCATCTAATGGTGTGGCTGCTGGTGCGGGAGTGTTGGGCCTGGCACGGTTCGGAGCTGTGCAGGCCGCCGCCGTGCTGGACTACGGGCCCGAGAGCGTGGAGAAGTTCCTCGGCGCGCTGCCCGTGGTCCGTGACCTGCTGGCCCGTCTCGACCTGGTCGCGACCATCGACCGGCTCTGCCCGGTCCGCTCGGATGCCCGGGTCACCCACGGCCAGGTCATCGCGATGGTGATCGCCAACCGGTTGACCTCCCGACCCCGCTGGTCCGCATCGAGAACTGGGCGCGTAAGTGGGCGGTCAAGAAGGTCCTCGGGATCGAGCCGGACGCGCTCAACGACGACCGGGTCGGCCGGGAGCTGGAGGCGCTCGCCGAGCAGGCCGACGCCGCCGTCGGCTCGATCGGCACCGCCGCGATCGTCGCGTTCGGGATCGAGGTGTCCCAGGTCCACCGGGACATGACCAGCATCTCCCTCTACGGGGCCTACGAGCAGGGCGACGACGACTACGCCACGCCCCGGTTCGGCCACCCGAAGGACATCTTCAACCCGGCCCGTCACACCATCAAGACCCGATGTGCGGAGGACCGGGCTTCCCAGCGGTAAAGTCCTTGGCACCATGGCCAGACCCTCGCGCCGTCCAGGTAATCTGCCGGCCGAAGCGACCAGCTTCATCGGCCGCCGCCGGGAGCTCGCCGAACTCAGGAAGAAGCTCACCGAGGCCCGGCTGGTCAGCCTCATCGGGCCGGGCGGGGTCGGCAAGACCCGCCTGGCTATCCGGGCGGCGACCGACCTCGGACGGGGATTCCCCGGCGGCGCCTGGTTGGTCGAGCTCGCTGAAGTCCGGGACCCCGCACTCGTCGGCAACGCCGTCATGGCGGCGTTGGACCTGCGGGACCAGGCCGCGACCGAGCCGGTGGCCCTGCTGCTGTCATACCTGCGGGACAAGCAGCTGTTGCTGGTCGTGGACAACTGCGAGCATCTGATCGAAGCGGCCGCTCGGCTCGTGACCGAGGTCATGAGAGCCGCACCAGGCGTGCGGGTGATCGCCACCAGCCGGGAGCCGGTATCGATACCGGGTGAGCACGTGGTCCCCGTGCCGCCACTGGATCTGCCGTCGGCTCACCCGCGGGTGTCTCTCCCGCAACTGCGACAGAACGAGGCGATCATGCTGTTCGCCGAACGGGCGGCGGCTGGATCGGGCAGCTTCGAGTTGACCGCCGCGAACCAAACGGCCGTAGTCGATCTGTGCCGCCGGCTTGACGGGCTGCCGTTGGCGATCGAGCTGGCGGCGGTCCGGACCCGGGTCCTCACCGCGCAGCAGATCCTCGATCGCTTGACTGACCGGTTCGGACTGCTCACCGGTGGCGGCCGGGCCGTCTTGCCGCGTCACCAGACGCTGCGGACCACCATCGACTGGAGCCACGACCTGTTGACGGCCGGCGAGCAGATCCTGCTGAGGCGGCTATGGGTGTTCGCGGGAAGGTTCACCCTCGACGACGTCGAGTCGGTTTGCACGTCCGACGACGTGCCGGCCGCACAGGCACTGGATTTGCTGTCGTCGCTTGTCGACAAATCCCTGGTGGTGAAGGAGGACGTCAAGGACATCGCGTGTTACCGGCTACACGAGACGATGCGCGAATATGCCGACCTCAAGGCAGGAGAAGCGGGCGAGGTGGCGGCCGTCGAACTACGCTGCGCCGACTACTACCGGTCGAGGTGTCTGCGCTCGCGGGCGGACGCCCGGTACCGGATCGTCGAATGGCTCGACTGGATGGACCTGGAGATCGACAACATCCGCGCTGTCCTTCAGCGATGCGTGGCGCACCAAGACAGCGAACGCGGACTGGATCTAGCCAGCTCGATAGGGTGGTACTGGATTACCCGTGCGACCAGCGAAGGCGTCTGGTGGCTCGATGAGCTGCTCGAGGCGGGAAGTGGAAGCCCGCAGGCCCCCGCCTTGGCCCACTTCCTCCGCGGATTCCTCGCCGTACTGCAGTCCGATCCGACGGCCGCCACGCCGGCGCTGGAACGAGCGGCGGCAGCGGCTCAGGATGCAGGGCAGGTCAGCCTGCAGTCACAGTCGCTGTCCTTGGCATCCATCGCCCACCGCATGGCCGGTAATCGTGCATCGGCTAGCCGCTTGCTCGACGCGGCTCGAGCCATCACGACGCCCCTTGGCGATTATCCCGCGACGATCGCGTTGCTGCAGGCCAGAGCGCTCGACGGTCTCATCGAGGGCAATCTCGACACGGTCAGATCGGCGTCCTCAGAAGGCGCGCTTCGCAGCCGCCGAGCGGGCGACCTCTACAGTCACGAGATGATGCTTCTGAACCTCGGCCTCGCCGCTCTGATCGGCGGAGATCTCGACGAGTCAAAGCCGCTGTTCACGGAAGCGCTACGGATCGCCAGCCAGATCGATGACCGGGTGGCGCAGTACTGCCTACTCGACGCATTGGGCTGCCACGCTGCGGGTTCCGGCCAACCACGGCTCGGAGCCCGACTGCTCGGGGCGGCCGAAACCGTGCAAACGGGCGTCGGCGCAACCGTCTTGCCATACCTAGCTCCACTGTTGGCCCATGCCAAAGAATCGGCCAGAACCGCACTCGGAATACACACGTTCCAGACAGAGTTCGAGGCCGGACAACGCCTGAGCCGAGAAGACCCGATCCGCCTGGCGCTCGGCGAACCCACTCACGTTACCGCCGCGGCATCAGGCGATACCCGGACGCCGCCGCTCGGGAAACGGGAAGCCGAGGTCGCACACCTGGTCGTCGACGGATTGAGTAACAAACAGATCGGAGCGCGCCTGCTCATCTCCGAACACACCGTCGACAGCCACATCCGCAACATCCTGAACAAACTTGGATTCAACTCACGCGCCCAGATCGCCGCCTGGATTGCGTCACCCAACCAGTAGCGGATGGTCGACCCCACTACATGAAACGTCCGCTCATCGGCATGAGCGGTTGTCGGTGAACGAGTTTGTACGCGGCTGGTCTCGTCCATTTTCGATCATGCTGGGGTTGGGAGGGGTTCGGGCTGCGTGACTAGAGCCAGCGTTCCGGTTCCGGTCGTCTGCATGGCTCGGAGCAAACTGGGGGCCGGCCTCGGCCCATCCGATAGGGAAGAGTGGTCCGACGGCGTCGAAGACGGCTTTGCCGTAGTGGCCGGCGATGAGGGGTTCCGCGTAGTTCAACGCGAGCGTTACCGTGTTGGAGAAGATGAGCAGACGCCGCGCCGACGGAACCACCTCCACCGGCCCGCCGTGCACGGTCAGGTGCCGCGTGCCGACCAGAAGCGCCACGTATCGCGGTCACGGAGAAGGAACCGGAACCGGTGGCCACGCTCCTCGAGATCCATCAGCAGGTTCCGTGCCTGCTGGGTGACCCAGGCCGCGGTCGGGTGCTTCGTGACCCCGAGGACGTGGACGTGGCGGGTGGCGTGTTCGACGACGAAGAACACGTAGATCCGTTGCAGGAACACGGTGTCCACGGTGAAGAAATCGCAGGCCAGCAGGCCGGAGGCCTGGGTGCGTAGGAATGTGCGCCAGGAGGTGTTGGACCTGCGGGGTGCGGGGTGCGGGGCCGACGCCGGTGCGGTGCGGGATCCGCCAGACGGTGGCGACCCCGGCCGGGTAGCCCAGCCCGGCGAGTTCGCCTTGGATCCTGCGGTGGGGCCCCAGGTTGGGTTCTCCCGTGCGAGGCGTAGGACCAGGTCGCGGATCTCCCGGTGGATCGGGGGCCGTCCGGGGGTCTTGCGGGGGTAGGTCCATTTTCGTGCGAGGAGTTCCCGGTGCCAGCGCAGCACGGTGGCGGGGGTGACGAAGAACGAACTCCAGCGGGCTCGGGGTAGCAGCCGGGACAGGGCTGCGAGGATCATCCGATCCTTCGGTTCCAGGGCCGGGCGGTTCACCTGCCGTCGCAGCACCGCCACCTGGTGTCGCAGGACGAGGAGCTCCACGTCTTTCGCGGTGTCGCCACGCACGCGGAGCAACGTCAGTCCGAGAGCGTTGCGTGTCAGGGCGTGGAGCAGCGACCACACCATGACCATCCAGCCTGCCCGACACGGGCCCCGTCCAGCGGGCAAACGCGCAGGTCACCGCCCGAATCGGGGTTCTGGAGCCCCACAGGGCAGGCTGGGGTTATGCGTCGAGTTGTTCGAGGCCGGTGAGGTAGGCCTCGGTGTAGGTGGGGAACTGCGCGACCTGGTCGCGTAGCACGTCCAGCGGTATGCCGGCGCGGATCGCGAGCGCGGCTTGGTGGATCCATTCGCCGGCCAGTGGGGCGAGGGCCCACGCGCCGATGAGGACGCCGCGGCCTCGGTCTGCGAGCAGGCCCAGGGTGCCGGTCGGGTTGGTCTCGTACGTCCAGGGCCGGGCGATCGCGCCGGGCAGGTCGACCTCGGTGCTGGCGACGTCGATGCCACGGTGGTGGGCCTGGCTGGTGGTCAGCCCGACGGCGGCGATCTCCGGGTCGGCGAAGATGACCCGTGGGATGCCCTGGTAGACCGCGCGCCGCGGCCGGCCGCACAGAGTGTCCGCGACGACGCGGCCCTGGTATTTCGCGACGTGGGTGAACAGCGCCTGCCCGGTGACGTCACCGACGGCCCACAACCCCTGACCGAACCGGCAGTGCTCATCGACCCGCAGACCGCGTCCGTCCAGAGCGGCGACGTCGATGCCGACGGTGTCCAACCCCAGGTTGTGGACCTGTGGACGGCGGCCCGCGGCGAGCACGACAACGTCGAGGTCCACCGTGGTGGCGTCGTCCAGGTCGAGGCGGGCGCCGTCGCCGGTGCGGGTGGCGCGGCGGACCTGCCGGCCGACCCGCACGTCGACGCCGTCCGCGGCCAGCGCGGTCTGGGTGAGCGCACCGACGCGCGGTTCCTCCCGGGTCACCAGCCGGTCGCCGCGCTCGAGGACAGTCACCTGGGCGCCCATACGGGCGAGGAACTGGCCGAGTTCGACCGCGACCGCGCCGCCGCCGAGCATCGCCACCCGGCCGGGGACGTCGGCCAACGTGGTGGCCTCCCGGTTCGTCCACACCGGCACGCCGTCCAGTCCGTCGATCGGCGGGCGGGCCGGGTGCGAGCCGGTCGCGACGATGACGTCGTCGGCCGCCAGCATCCGGTCGTTGACCTGTACCCGCAGCTGGCCGTCGGGGGTGCGGCCCGTGAGTCGGCCGGTGCCCTTCACCACGGTGGCGCCCTGCTTCTCGTAGTCGGCGACCTGCCCGGAGTCGTCGAGGTGACGGATCATCCAGTCCCGGTAGTCGCGCAGCGCCGGCCAGTCCAGCGCTGGGCGGGTCACGCCGACGGCCCGGTCGGCCTCGGCGGCGGCCTCGGGTGGGCGTAGCAGCGTCTTGGACGGCACACACGCCCAGTAGGCACACTCGCCGCCGATCAGTTCCCGTTCCACCGCGGCCACCCGCCGGCCGGCGGCCAGCAGCCGGGAGGCCGCGACCTCCCCGCCCGGCCCCATCCCGAGCACGACCACGTCGAACTGGTCATCGGTCATGTCTTCCCCCTTTCCGGGTTCCTGCTCCCCTGTGACGGTCGGGCGGCGACGGACTGGGTGTACCCGGTCTCGGTTCCCGCGGCGACCGCGAGCCCGAACAACACCAAGGCGAGCCGGGGCGACGCGCGGGCAGCCGGGCTGCTGACCAGTAGACCTTCCGGCGTCTCTCCCCTCTGCACGACGCAGCAGCCCCCAGCATTCATGGGACGCGGCGACCGCTCATCCGTCATCCGGGAACAGCGGCTACTGCTGGATCCACAGCTCCTCGGGCAGCAGTGAGCCGAGGCCGTACTGCACGAGACCGCCGACGTTCTTGCCCGCGATGGTGCTGGGGGCCGCCCGCATGAGGAAGATCATCGGAGCCAGTTTGGTCAGCCGCTGCTGCAGCGTCTCGTAGGCCGCCTTGCGCTCCTCCTCCGAGGCCTCGGTCCGGCCGGCCAGCAGGGCGTCGTTGAGTTCCGGGTCGTCGATACCGGGCAGGTTCGCCGCCGAGCTCCCGTGGAAGGTCGTCCACAACCGCGGCTCAGGGTCCGGGAAGAACGCGGACGAGACAGTCGCGTCGAAGTCGTGGGTCGTGCGCAGCCCGGCCAGCTCCGCGATATCAATGATCTTGATTTGGACCTTGACGTTGTTGAAGCTGCTGAGCTGGGCCTGGACGTTCTGCGTGATCGCCCGGCTATCGGTGCTGGGGGTGGCGGTGAACGTGAAGGACACCGGCTTGCCCTCGGCGGCCAGCTCGTCGAAGAGCCGCTGCGCGGTCGCCCTGTCCGTCTTGCGCAGCGGCGTCTCCGAGTAGAAGGGCGAGGCGTCGGTGAACAACGTGTCGGCCAGCTGCGCGGTGCCGTTGTAGGCCGCGAGGTTCAGCGCGTCCAAGTCCAGTGCCGCGGCGACGGCCTGCCGAGCACGAATGTCGTCGAATGGTGCTCTGCGCATGTTCAGTGCGATGTAGATGCCGCCGTTGAGCTGCATGACGTCGGTCGGCAGACCCGCCTCAGTGGCCTTGTCGACGTTGAGCCAGTTCGACTCGACGGCCACGTCCGCCCCCCCACTGATCACCGTGTTGAGACGCTGGCTGGCGTCGAGCGCCGAGCGGAGGGTGAGGCGGTCGAGGTAGGGCTTGGGCGCGTCCCAGTAGCGGGGGTTCTTGACGAGCTCGATGGCGGCCTGCCGGGTCCAGCTCTGCAGAGTGAACGGTCCCGCGCCGATCGGCTTCGCGTCGAAGGCCTGCTGGCCCTTCTCCAGGGCGGCGGGTGAGGCGATCCAGTTCATCGTCGAGGTAATGACGGACTGGGCGTACCTCGGCACAGGGGTGGCCAAGGTGACCTTCAGCGTGACGTCGTCCACCACCTCGGACGAGGCGATCGTCGACGCCTCCGCCCGGTTGGCCAGGCCAACGGCCGGGTCCTTGATCCGGTCCCAGTTGAACTTCACGGCCTCGGCGTTCAGCGGGGTGCCATCGGAGAACACCAGTCCCGGCCGCAGCTTCAGAGTGAAGGTGGCGCCGTTGTCGTTCGTGGTGAACGACTCGGCCATCGAGTACTGGACCTCACCGGCCTCATCGTTGGTCATCAACGTCCCGTACAAGGCGTTGCCCAGGAAGGCGCCGGACGCGTACGCGTTGCCGAGGGCCGCCGGATCCAGGGTGCGTGGATCGCTCAGCGTGAGGATCCGGCCGTTGCCGCCTGCCACCGGCTCACCGGAGGCGCCCGTGGACGAGGCGGGATCGTCGCCACCACCACACGCCCCCAGCACAAGCGCCACACAGCACACGACAACGGTGGCGAGTAATCGCGTCCTACGGATCATTGTTGACCTCTCATCAGCAGTCGGGAGTCAGCATTCAGGATTGGTAAGGAGGAGGAACGAACAACTCGGGGACTACTTGGCCGAGGCGGTGCCCGCACCGCATCCCACAGCCAGTTCAGTTCTGCGACCACAGCGGCTTGTCCATGCTCAGCTTCGCGTTCAGCGCCACGACCGCCTCCGGGGTCGCGTTCTCACCCAGGATGACCGAGGCCACCGAACCTGGCGTCAGGCTCAGCAACCCCACCGCACCCCATGGTGACCAGCAGCACCACCAGCAGGCTGCGACGGACCCGTCCCGCAGCAGTGAGAACCACGCAACTCGCTTCCTTGATCCTTGGGAGAGGGGGCACTGTTGCAAGTGGCCGTAACTACGAACTCGGCGTCGGCGCTGATCACCATCTCAATCTGTCGGCTGCGTTCACCGAACTCGCCCTCGCCGTCTGATCACCGAGCCCAACCGGGCATGGCATGCCATGCCTTCTCCAAACACAACAGTCCCCTTTGCGCCTTCCTCACGTCGAGTACGGCGATCTCGGCCGCTCACAGCAGGCTCGCGATCCGCCACAGCCCGATCCAGCTTTGCGGGAAGACGCGGGCGTCGACGAGCGCGGTGCGCACCTCTGGTTCGGAGTCGTCGCACATCGATTCCGACACCACATGAAAGACAGGCACGCCGAGCCAATGCCAACGCGTAGACGACCGCTCGGCGACGGCCATGAACGCGGTCGACCCAGCCATCGATGCCCGGGCCAGCATCATCGACCGTTGCCCCTTCGGATCTACCTTGTATACAGGACTCTTGTTGTATACAAGTCGGCCGAGATGCGCAAGGGGCCGATCTGGCCACCGGGCTACCCAAGTAGGCCGGGCCATGTCTGTCCGGCCGCGTCAGCGCCAAGATCACCAGGCTGGACCGGCCCCCGCCACGTCCCCGGCCCGCCTCGATGATGATCGGCCGATGCCGTCCGGCTCGTCGGTGGGGATGTTCGCGACGAGGAAGCTGACCGCCCAGGCGTGGTCGGCGACACCTTCCAGCGCCAGAGCAAGCTGACCATTCGGGATGGTGCGCCGTCGCCGGGAGCGGGGGTCCCGGGAGATCTCCTCGGCGAGGACCCTGACCCGCCGGATGATCGTGTAGGTGCCGGGCGACCAGCCCATACCCGAACAGGTCGGACTGATCAACAGAGCCCGACATTCAAGATCTGTAGCGGGGTTCTTCGTTCCGCTGTTCCTCGAGGGCCTAGGTGCGCGGTTCGCCGATATCTCCCGGACGCCGGCGCGTCCACCCGACGAAGGCACGGTACCGTTGGGGCACAGGGTGTAACAGATAGGCTACACGGGCGTTATCTCGGCCGTGGGAGATGCCAACGGTGTTGGCGTTCCGGACCTCCCGCGTCGCTTCCGTCGAGCCTTGCTCGCCTCATTTCTGGTCCTGCTGGCCGTCGCCACCTGCACGGTGGTCCTGCCGGTACGGCCAGGGGGGATCATCATCCGCATCGCCAACACGACAGCCTGCGCTGTCACCGCGGTCTGCTGCATCTGGACGGGATGGCGAGCCCGGGGCGCCGCACGTTACCCCACCTCCGACGCGACCGACCGTCACGTGACGATCGAGCCTCGGGTCAACTCATGTGGATTATGAAGGGTTGGAGGTCGGCTTCGTGATGCCTGGTATGGCGCCCTACGCCACCGCACTCGTGCTTGCTCGCTACCTCGAGCAGGCCCCCCTCGACAAGGCATTCTTCGTGGAGGAGGTACGGCGCAACCGCGAGATCCGCCGCGGATTCAACCCTTACACCAAGTTCTGTGCCGCCTGTCGTGCCGACTTCCGGTTCGGGTCCTCGGGACGACATCTGGAACAAGCCGTGACCACTGTCGCCACCCGATACCAGCATCTCTATCAGCAGCTGGAATTCGGCTACCGCTCCTACCTCCGGAGCCTGGATGATCTGTCCTTCTGTTCGGAACAGAAAATCCGTGATGCAGTCATCGAGCGGTCAGGTCTCACACTCAAGATCAACCCACACATGGGCGTGCGCCGAGGCAACGGCCGAGTAGAGGCCACCTACATGTGGTTTGACGCCCACCCGCCTAATCCTGAGGTCATCGCCACATTGCTGCGGCTCATGAGCCAACACATGGAAAACATCTACCCCACCGGGCTGCCAGTCGTACTTGACGTGCGACGGGGTCGCGCATACCGCACGAGCAGCATCTCCCCGGTCCGAGTCGACCGGTATATCGATGGGCAGCTTGCCGCGTTCGTCGCCAACTGGACGGCCGCAGCTTAACTCACACGAGTGGGCCGAGACCGTGGCGACGACGTCAGCCACGTGGCAGGTGGGACGACGACCGACCAGCCAACCCGTCTGGCTACCCTGAAGCCGCGGGTCTCGGCCCTCCCTGTCGCGCCAGCGTGGACGGTGGGATGGTCGGCGCCCGGTGCGCTTTGTCCGTGTGGACGAGGATGCCGCAGCGGGTGCTGCCCCGCGGGTGATCCGACCGCTAACGTTGCCCTTCGAGTGAGGGGTGGACCGCAGCAGATAACATCAACCATGTTCCATATTGGCGGGGATCTGGGCGTCCAGCGGCTCGGGTTCGGAGCCATGCGCTTGCCGACCGAGCCGGGCCCCGACCGCCAAACGTCTCTCGCGGTCGCCCGGCGGGCCGTCGCGCTGGGCGTCACGCTGATCGACACTGCCCACATGTACGGCGGGGGAGCGAACGAGGAGCTTCTCGCCGAGGCCCTGTATCCCTACGCGGATGGACTGCTCATCACGACCAAGGTCGGCGTCGCGCGATCGGGCCCGGCAGGCGAGTGGAAGCTCGACGGCCGGCCGGAGGTCCTGCGCGATCAGGTCGATCAGGCCCTTCGCCGGCTTCGGGTTGAGCGGCTCGAGTTGCTTCAGCTGCACCGGATCGATCCGGAGCTACCTCTTGCCGACCAGCTTGGCGTGCTGCGGGAGATGCAGGCTGAGGGCAAGGTCGGTCGGATCGGGCTGTCCGAGGTCACCGTCTCGGAACTAGACCAGGCACGGAAGATCATCGATGTGGTGAGTGTGCAGAACCGCTACAACCTGCTCGACCGCGAGCACGAGCCCGTGCTCACAGCGTGCGAGGCGGCGGGGATCGCGTTCCTGCCCTGGCGGCCCGTCGCTCCGGCGACGACGGGTGCGACGGCCGAGATCGCTGCTGTGGCGGCCGAACTCGGGGCCACTCACGCGCAGGTCGCGCTCAGCTGGCTCCTCGACCACTCGCCGGTCATCCTCCCGATCCCGGGCACCGCCCGGATCGATCACCTGGAGGAGAACTTCGCCGCGGCGCACCTTCACCTGCCCCCAACCCACCTCGACCGTCTCAACCATCTGTCCGAGCGTGCTTAGTACTGCAACGGCACTTATGGGCATGGCTGCTGCCCGTCCGGGCGTTGCAACCGGCATGGACGGTGTCGATGTCGCGGTGTGGCGCGAGGAACTCGATCGGGTGTGCGACCGGGTCGGTGGCCGGTTCGCTCGGGCTGAGCCGCGGGCGCGGATGCGTCGCTATCTCGACGGGCTGCTGTCCGGGCTGGAGCGTAAGAACGGCTGGACCCTTGCCGAGCATGCCAGGGAGGTTGCGCCGGACGGGATGCAACGGCTGCTACGGACGGCCGACTGGGATGTCGACGCGGTGCGTGATGACGTGCGCGACTACGTCGTCGAGCATCTCGGTGATCCGGATGCGGTACTCGTCATCGACGACACCGGTTTCCTCAAAAAGGGCACAAAGTCCGCGGGGGTGCAGCGGCAGTACACCGGCACGGCGGGCAAGAAGGACAACTGCCAGGTCGGGGTGTTCGCCGCCTATGTCACCGCGGCCGGTCACGCTCTCATCGACCGCGAGTTGTACCTGCCCGAGTCGTGGACCTCCGATCGTGCCCGCTGCCAGGCTGCGGGGATCGGCGACGGCGTGGAGTTCACCACCAAGCCCCGCATCGCCCTCACGATGCTGCAACGGGTGCTCGACGCCGGGGTGCCGTGTGCCTGGGTCACCGCCGACGAGATCTACGGGCAGGTCAAGTACCTGCGGGTGTGGCTGGAAGAGCACGACATCCACTATGTGGTGGCCACCCGCTGCGACGACGACGTCCTCGCCCAGGGCCACGGCTACGGCCGCGCCGACCAGGTGGTGGCCGCGCTGCCGGCCCGGGCGTGGCGGCGGATTTCGTGTGGCGACGGCGCGCACGGCCCGCGGCTCTACGACTGGGCGCGTATCGCGATCCGGATCGGCTGGCGCCCCGGCCGCGGACACTGGCTGCTGGCCCGCCGCTCGATCAGTGACCCCCGCGAGATCGCCTACTACATCTGCTACGGCCCACGCCGGGCCAGCCTGGCCGACCTGGCCCGCGTCGCCGGCGCGCGTTGGCCGGTGGAGGAATGCTTCCAGCGGGCCAAGAACGAGACCGGCCTGGACGACTACCAGGTCCGTACCTGGCGCGGCTGGTACGCCCACATCACCTTGTCCATGCTGGCCCTGGCCTGGCTCGCGGTGATGCGCGCGCTGGCTCAAAAGGGGGCACCACCCCCCGCGGCGACGAGCTGATCCCGCTGACCGTGCCCGAGATCCAGCGCCTGTACGCCGCTCTGCTCGCCCCGTTGTACCCCGACGAACAGACCGTCGGGGACTGGTCACGCTGGCGCCGCCACCGCCAGTGGCAAGCCCGCCGAAGCCACTACAAACGCCACAGCCACGACTGGCCGTAAGTGCCGTTGCAGTATT
>NZ_CASGGV010000020.1:0-18400 GCF_949319125.1 Frankia sp. Hr75.2
GCCGCGCAGATGCGTCAGTACGCCCCGTCCACCGTCGACGAACGGTGGACGGGGCAGCTGCGGGCCCTCGACGCGACCGTCTGGTGGGACGACGACGACCATTGGCTCGACGCCTGGGGTGCGCGGCACGGCTGCGGACGTCCGGAGGTGCTCGGCGACGCCGTCGAGCTGGTCAACCTCCTGCGTGGTCTTCCTGTGATCCAGATGCTGGGCCCCGTGCCGGGCACGGCGCGGCGCGGCGGTGCGGGTGGCGCCGGGGGAGTCGGGAGTGGGAGCGGCGGCGTGGATCAGGGCCTCCTGGACAAGGTCCGTGCGCTGCTGGCGAAGGCCGAGTCGACATCCTTCGCCGAGGAGGCCGAGGCGCTGACCGCCAAGGCCCAGCAGCTCATGGCACGGCACAGCATCGACGAGGCGCTACTGGCGGCGCAACGCACCGCGACCGTGAAACCGATCGGCCGGCGGATCGGCATCGACAACCCCTACGAGGCGGCGAAAGCGATCCTGCTGAATGTGATCGCCGGCGCGAACCGCTGCCATGCGGTGTGGGCGAAGCATCTCGGTTCGAGCACTGTCGTCGGCTACCCGTCCGACATCGACGCGGTGGAACTGCTCTACACCTCGCTGCTGGTCCAGGCGACCACGGCGATGACGCACGCCGGCACCCGCCAGGACCGCCACGGACGATCCCGCACGCGCTCGTTCCGCCAGTCGTTCCTCACCGCCTTCGCGACCCGCATCGGTGAGCGACTGCGCGTCGCGACGGAGCAGGCCAGCGCCCAGGCTGTCGCCGAGGCGGGCGATCCACGCCTCCTGCCGGTGCTCGCCTCCCGGGACGAGTCCGTCCGCGCGGCGGTCGCGGCGATGTTCCCGGAGGTTGTGGAGAAGTCGGTGAGCGGCACTGACCGCGAGGGGCTGGCCTTCGGCCGGGCCGCCGCCGACCTGGCCACCCTGCGCATCCGGGACGAGGTCGCCGGGTCTAGCTCGGCGCCGGCCGGGAGTCGTGACAGGTAGCGTCCGGGTCCGCTGGATGTGGCCAGGTGATGGTGATGCGTGCGTGGGCTCGGTCGAGGGTCCGGCCTGGTGGCAGGTCGTGGTCCGAGGTGCCGAGAGGGTGGGTGGTGATGCGGGGGTCGGGGCCGTCGCGATGGTTGTGTTCCCAGGTGCGGACCTGGTCGGCGAGGTCCTCGGCGAGGGTGGTGGCGTCGGGGCCGAAGGCGTGGACGCGGAACTCGTACCACGACTCGGTGATCTTCGGGCAGGTCAGGTAGGCGACGCTGGCACCGTTGACGACGGCGTCGCCGAATGGGCGGCCCGCGGGCGTGAGGGGCTCCGTCGCCGCGTCCTTCGCGACGTCGATCTGGCAGTAGCCGTCGAACACGGTCGCGAGCCAGAGTTTGAGCGTGTCGAACGGGGTCATGGGTGGGATTCGCACCCCGGTCCAGGTGTCAACGCGAGAGGTGTCGAGGATGCCGTCGAGCCGTCGGCAGCGGAGAACTGACGTCCACGCAGTCAGGGCCGGACGCCTACATCGTCAACAGCACGGCGGGCAGCGTGCTGCGGGTCGACGGGGCGACGTTCGAGCCCACCGACCCGGTGCGGTTCGGCACGGACCAGCGGCGGCTGCGGGTGTTCCCGACCAGCGGCGCCACCTTCGTCGTCGACGAGGAGTCGGGGCTGGTCACGACGGCTGACCCGGGCACGCTGCAGGCACGGGGGCTGCAGTCCGTCGCGGCGCGGGCCGGGTCGGGCGGTGCGGTCACCGACCCCGCCGGCCGGCTGTGGCTGATCGACCGCGGCAGCGGTGATGTCGTCCGGCTCGACGACCGTGGCGGGAAGGCCCGGGCATCCGCCGGTGTCACGGCCGGCGGCCGGCTGGTCCTGGCCGGTGGACGGCTCACCGTCGTCGATCCGACCGCGCGCACCGTGCGGACACTCGGCGACGGCGGCGAGCCCGGTGCCGGCGCCTGCCTGGAGACGGCGCCCGCCGACAGGTCGGTCGTCGTCGGCGGCGGCCAGGGCAGGCCCGAGGTGTACGCGGTCAGCGGTCAGCGCGGGACGCTGGTGATCAGCGATCTGACGACGGGACGTTGCGACACCGTCGTCGACCTCGCCGCGGCCGGCCATGACCTCGGCGAGCCGCGGGAGGTCGCGGGCCGGTTGTTCCTCCCCGACTTCACCGACGGGCGGGTCATCGTCGTCGACATCGGCCAGCGCCGGGTCGTCGGCCGGCCGGAGGTGCTGCCGGCGGGCACCCGGTTCGAACTGGTCGTGCAGGGCCCGTTCGTGTTCTCCAACGACCCGTCCAGCTTCCGGGCCGGTGCGATCCGCCTCGACGGCAGTACGCGGGTCGTCGAGAAGTACAACCCGGACCGGCCGGGCGCCGGCCTCATCGACGGCGCCGGCAGCGCAGACGACAGCAGCGGTGGAAGCGTCGGTGACGGCGCCGACGGTGCGCGGTCCGAAGCGGCCCCGTTGCCGGACACCGCGGCAGCCCCGCCGATCACCCGGACGAAGACGGCACCGGACGCCGTCGCGGTCGACGATCCCGAGGTCACGATCCAGGTGTCGGCGGCCCGGGCGCGGATCGGCCAACCGGTGACCCTGCGCCTCGCCGCCCGGGACGGAACCCGGGTCGCCGGCGCGACCTGGTCGTTCGGCGATGGGACGACCGGCAGCGGCGGGCAGACCAGCCATGCCTGGTCCCGGCTCGGCGAGTATCTGGTCGTCGCGCACGCCACCCTCGCCGACGGCCGGCACGCCACCCCCGCCGTGTACCTCACCGTCGACCGCACCGGCACGCCATCCGTCGAGGGCAGCGTCGAGCTCCCGCCCGGAGTGGCGCCGACCGACCCGGTACCGACGGACCTGCTGGTCGCGCGGCTGGCGGTGACGCCGGCCAGCGGCGAGGCTCCACTGCAGATCAGCGCGGACGCCTCCGCCTCCACCGCCGGTGCGTCCCCCGTCGCCGGCTACTCCTTCGACTTCGGCGACGGGGTCCGCACCGGCGGGCCGGGGGCCGCGGCGAGCGCCACCCACACCTACGAGGCCGCCGATCCCGGCACCACGTTCGTCGTGTCGGTCACCGTGACCGACGAGGCCGGCAACACCAGCCGGGCCAGCCAGCAGATCACGATCACCGAGTCGGGGGCGCCACCCGTCCCGACGATGACGGTGACCCCCGCCGTGGACCGCTGGCGCGTCGAAGCCCAGGCCGGCACCGGTGCCGGCGCCCCGACGGCCCGGTTCGGTCTCACCGCCGACCTGGCGGACGTCGAGGTGATCCCGATGTCGGACACGACGTTCGATGTCATCCCGCCGCCCGACTGCGCGCCGTTCACGGTGACCCTCACCGCCTACGCCGCCGACGGCACCGCCACCGCCGCCTCCCCGCAGACGCTCGACCCGCGGACGCTCGACCCGCAGGCCGCGGGCCTGTGCCCCGTCGACAGACCGGTGCTCGTGAAAACCCCCCCGACGGCTTCGGCTTCAGCATCGCCGTCAAGGACCCGGTGACGGACGGGTCGATCACCTACTCGTGGTCCTACACGGCCGCCGGCGGTGACGACGGCGGCTACAGCGCGCAGGAGCAGGCCAACCAGATCGGCTTCCGCACCACCGACTGCCGCCTGTTCGACGTCACGGTGACGGCGACCGGGCCGGGCGGCACCGCGACCTCGGACCCGGTCACCGGGATGGGCTGCACCGTGCCCGACCCGGTCGTCATCACCCGGTCGGTCATCGGCAACCAGATCACCTGGACCTGGACCCTTCCGTCCAACACCCCTGTCGAGGGCTACTTCATCTCGCATTCATACCCGAGCCCGCAGGGCGCGGATGGCGACGGCGGCTTCACTCCCGACCCGGGGACCTCCTACACCGTCAACGGCGAACCAGGAGGGACCTACGGGATCGGCCTCGAAGCCAGCAACGCGGCCGGCAGCTCGTCAGCCCAGGACGAGGTCACCTTGCCGGAAGACCCCGGCTCGTCACCCATCCCATCTACTTCGCCACCACCGACGGAGCCCACGGGTGATCCGCCGCCGGATCCGATCCCGGACGACGATCCGACCACTCCGCCGCCGGATCCGATCACTCCGGATCCGACCACTCCGCCGCCGGATCCGACCACGCCGCCGCCGGTAGAAGATTCACCACCGACGGAACCGAAGACGGAACCACCGCCGGAGATCATGCCACCGCCGCCCGCCCCGACGACGGAGCCACCCCCACCGGCTGAGGCAACCGGCTGACGCATCCCGGCGCCGGTGGCGGCGATCCCACCACCGGCGCCGGGGCGGCGGCGATTTCGGAGGACACCCGCGGTCGCCACCGGGAGCCGCCGGGTCAGCGCCAAGAACGTGCAGGGCAACCTGTTCGCTGACGGCTGGACAGGGATGAACGGGATGGTCACGTCCAGAACCGTGGATCCGGGCAAGCGTGACGTGGAGATCAAGGTCCTGATCGACTGCGCCGCCGACGAGATCGAGCGTGTGCGGCGACTGCTCGACGACGTCCTGGGGATCGGCGGCCTGCTCGTGCCGCGGTATGTGGAGACCGCCACCGCGTGAGGGCCATAGTCTGGTCGGGCCCGGGGCGTTCGCCAACCGTGGGGGTCCATCGTGGTGTGTGGTGGGCGATGTTGGTCTGGCTGAACCTGACTATTCTTCGGCTGGCGCTGACCCTCACCTGGATCAACGGTCCGAACGCCGTCGGGAGGACCCAGGTTGCCCACAACCTGCACCGCGGACTGCCAGGAAGCTTCATCAGCGACCCCGAGCATCTCGGCTTCGCGATGCGCCGGATGCTCCCGAAGCCCGGAGGGCTCCGAGGTACTCGGGTTCGACGACGAGGTCTCCACGGACCACGATTTCGGCCCTCGCCTGCAGCTGTTCGTCCTGCCAGGCCTTGACACCGCGCCGCTCGGCGTCCCGCTGGAGATCTCATTTTCGCGGGGCAGAAACGGAGAACCTCTCCAGGGTTGTGTCGGGCGGACGTGAAAAAGCATTCTCCGCTGTGAGTCAGGCTTGTCGGCCAGAGGGCTCTCATGCCCTTTCCGGGCTTCCGTTGAGCGCTGACGCTCGGACGCACGGAGGGCCTCCCCTCACCGGGGAGGCCCTCCGTCTGTCGCTCATTCGACGGTGTCGCCCTGGTTGTCGGCGCGTACGGCGGTTGGTCGGGCCGCCTCGATCTCGGCAGGGTCGATCGTCGGCTCCTTCGTGTGGTCAGGTGTCGTCAGGTGCCGGAATACGGCAGCCGCATGCCGATGGTGTGAGCGTCGCGCGCGGCGGCCAGGTCGAACTGTCGGGCTTCGTCATCATGCCCGGCGCGGCGTAGCGCCTGGGCGAGCCGCCGCCGGGTACGGATGACGAACGGCACCCCGCCGGTCTTTTCGGCAAGCGCCAGCGACGACCGCAGGGCGGCAATGGCTTCGTCCACCCGGCCCAGTGCCAGGGCGAGCCCGCCCCGGTACAGGGCGGCGGGGCCCATGCAGGTCAGGCCGAGAACAAAGGTCACCAACGTCTCGCCGTACCCCGCGATGCGGTCCGCGAGGCCGGTCGCCCAGTCGGCCATGTCCGGGACCGCGTCGACGACCTGTGTCACGATCTCGGCGAGAATCACGACGTAGACCGGTTCCATGGCACCCGGAGCGACGTCGGCCAGGTCCGGCCGGACGAGGCGGCGGACCTCACGTGCCGCGGCCTCCGGGCGTCCGGTCTCCGTGAGCGCGAGGGAGCGGATCAGCGCCCACTCGGCGATCATCTGTTCCTCCATGTCGTACACCTGCGGGAGGAAGTCGCCCATGGTGCCGCGGTCCCAGGCGGTGATGCCGTGAATTGTGGTGGCGGACTGGGTGAGCGCGTTGATCGCCCCGGGCGTCACACCCGGTAGTGACCCGCCCAGTACGGCCGCGACCTCGGCGGCCTGGTCGTACCGTCCGGCGTAAAGGTGATGCATCGCCTGCCAGCAGCGGTCCAGAAGATCGAAGTCAGGGTCACGCACCTGGCGCAGCCGCCGGCTGAAGGCGGCTGACTCGCCCTCCGCGGCTTCGACCTGACCCAGCTCCCAAAGGACAGCCCGACGCAGGTGCCGGGCCACCAACTCGCCGCCGGGCGGGCCGTCGGCCGTCGCCAGCAGCGTGTCGGCAATCGCCAGCCGAAGGCCGGCGTGCTGCGGTGTCCAGGCCGCGAGTGCCCGGGCGATCAGCAGACCGGCGGGTTCATCGGTCGTCCCGGGTCGGGCCGCGCGCTGACCGGCGAGCACTTCGGCTGCCCGCAGGATGAGACGGCTCGCCGCTTCCGGCTCCCCGTAGCACGCGCGGACGGCCGCCGCGGCGAGCAGCCGGAAGCGGAGGTCCTGTTCGGCCGCGGGCAGCGCGGCCGCCGCGGCATCCAGATCGGCGATCAGGCCCGGCACGGGGACGTAGAACAGGGAGCTGTAGCCGCCGACCACGTCGCCGGCGCGGGTCAGGGTCGCGAGTCCCGCGCGGACGGTGTCGCCGTTCGCCGTGGCGATCCGGGCGGCCTCGGTGAGCACCTGCTGTGCCTCCGCGAAGTCGGCGGACCGACGCAGCGCCTCGCCGCGGATCACCATCAGGTCGACCAGCAGGTCAGGACGGTCCCCGGGGACGAGGTCGAGACCATGGCCGGCGAGCGTCGCCGCGTCCTCGAACGCGAACTGCGCGAGCGCGGCCCGCGCCGCGGTCGCCTGCGCCTGTGCGGCGCGCAGGTCGGTATGTCCGGCCGCGGCGGCGCGGAGGTGGTGCGCGAGCACTGCGGCTGGCACCGACGCTCCCTGGTGGGCCACCAGGGCGTCGGCGACGAGGCCGGCCAGGCGGGCACGCTCGGCCGTTCCCATACCGAGCAGCACGGCCTCCCGGACGATGTCGTGGGTGAACCGCAGCCGGCCAGGGGCGGGCACGTCGGCCAGCCCGGCGGCGACGGCGATGTCCACCGCGTCGAGCGCGGCGGCCTGGGTCATGCCGGCGGCGGCTGTCACCACCGGCAACGCCGCCTCGCGGCCGACCACGGCGGCCGCCGCGAGGAGGGTCGTCATTGCGGCGGGCATCGCGGCCAACCTCGCGAGCACGGTGTCCCGCACCCCGGTCGGCAGCGTGCCGGCCGCCGCGGCCTGGTCGACAGAGGTGGTCACCGCCAGTCGGGCGAGCTCGACGACGAAGAAGGGATTGCCGGCGGTGCGGTGGCGGACGGCCTCCGCCTGTTCGGGGGTGGGCGCCATCCCGCTCACGGCGCCGAAGAGCCGGCCGACGTCCGTCGGCGGGAGCCCGGCCAGCTCCACCCTGGTCAGGGCGGGGTGACGGGCGAGCACGCCAAGTAGCCGGCGGAGGGGCTCGCCGTCCTGCGGCGACTGGCCGCGCCCACCTGCTGGGACGGCGGCGCCGAGATCGCCGTCGTCGGCGTGATCGCCTGGGACGGCCTTCCCGCCGCGCTCCGGGCGGAAGCTGCAGACCAGCAGCACAGGGACGTCCGTCAGTTCACTGGCGAGGATCTCCAGCATCGCGATCGAGGCCGGGTCGGCCCAGTGGAGGTCCTCGAGCAGCGCCAGCACCGGACCGGCGGAGGCGAGATCGGCCAGATGGCGGCCGATCGCCAGCGCGACCTCGAAACGGACCGGACCGTCACCGTCCCGGTTCGCACCGAACGCGCCCACCACTTCCGCCGGGAGGCCACGCAGCAGCTGCCGCCATGGCCAGTAGACAGGGGCGCCGGAGACCTGCGTGCAGCGGCCCCAACGGACCTGCGCCGGTACCCGCCGGGCGAGTTCCTCCAGCAGCCTGGTCTTGCCGATGCCAGCCTCGCCGGACAGCAGGGCCACGCCGGTCGCCCGCTCGGTGACGGTCCGCTCCCACGCCTGTTCGAGGGCGGAGAGTTCCCGGTCTCGGCCAAGCAACGGCAGCCGGCCGCCGGCGGCCGCGGGGGCGGTCGCGGCTGCCGGCCTCGTGCCGGAAGCGGCGCCCGGCGAGCTGACCCAGGGGTATGCGGTGCGGGGGATGCCAGGGCGGGGGATGCCGGGGCGGATCAGCCCGGCATCCTGCCGCAGGATCGCGGTCTCCAGCTCCCGGAGCTCGGCCCCCGGCTCGAGACCCAGATCGCTCGCGAGGGTCTGCCGTGCCTGACGAAGCACGGTGAGCGCGTCGGCCTGCCGGCCGCTGCGGTACAGGGCGGTGGCGAGCTGGGCGTGTAGCCGCTCCCGTAACGGGTGCTGGCCCGTCAGGACGCGCAGCTCACCAATCACCGCATCGTGTTCGCCCAGGTCGAGCCGGACGGCGAGAAGGTCCGCCCGGACGGCCATCTGGTCCTCCGCCAGCTTCACCCGCGCCGCCTCGGCTGCCGCGTGGCCCTCCAGGTCGGCGAACGGCTCACCCCGCCAGAGGGCGAGAGCACGCTCCAGATGAGCGCGGGCGCCGCCCGGATCCCCACCGTCGAGCGCTCCCCTGGCCAGCGCCCGCAACTCGTCGAGGTGCCCGGTGTCGAGATCGGCGGGGGAGATCGCGAGGGCGTAGCCGGAGCCCCGGGTGACGAGCAGCCGGTACGGCGGGCTGACCTTCGGCTCCAGGACCCGGCGCAGCGCGGACAGGTGTGCCTGCAGCGTGGACCGCGCGGCGGGCGGTGGTTCCCCCTGCCACAGCTCGTCGGCCAGCGCGTCCGCGGTGACGGTGACGCCGGGCCGTAGCAACAGGAGGGTGATCAGTTCCCGGCGCCGCCGCGGGCCGAGCTCCAGCGGGGAGCCGTCGCCGGCGGTGGCGATGGTCGGTCCGAGAACACCGAACCGCACGGGAGAGGAGCCGCTCACCGCTCCGATCGACCCTCCCGATTCGCCGCCGCCGGCCAGGCGCCAGCCGGACGCAAGGCGCACGCAGGCCGTTCACCGCCGAACGGCCAGCGTAGTCGGCAACAGTCGGCCCCGGCGAAGGGTGCGGCACGCGGCCGCCCCAGTCATGAAGGAGAAGCCATGTCCACACTGGAATCACAACCTCTCGCTGGCGCGCCGCGGGTGCCGCGCTCGGCGCGGCACCCGGAGGCCGCCGTGCCGGCGTGGTCGGATGACGCCACGCTGCGCCGGGTCCTGCTCGGTGCCGGCGGCGTCCTGTTCGCGCTGGGGAACCTGCTGCACCCGCTCGAGCACAACGAGGCGGCCGAGCAGGCGGCCACCTGGTCCGCTGCCCACCTGCTCTTCGGCATAGGCGGTGTGCTGGTCGCCGCGGGGCTGCCGCTTCTGGCGGGCCGCCTCGGGCCTGGCCGGCTGGCCCGGGCCGCCTACGCGCTGGTCTGGGTCGGGTTCGTGACGATGCCCGCGAACGCCTACATCGAGCTGTTCGTCGCACCGAACATCGACCACCACACCATGCACGAGATCGAATCCGACATGACGCTCGTCGCCCTACCGCTCGCTTTCGCGTTCATCATCGGAGTTCCGCTGCTCGGGATCGTCGGGTGGCGGGTCGGCGGGCTGTCCAGACCGGTGGCCGCGGGTCTCGTCATCGCCGGCGTGACTCTTCTCCTCGGGCCGGGCCTGCCCGTGACGGAAGGCTACTGGATCATCCCGGCTACCGTCATCGCCGGCCTCGCGCTGGCGGCCACCGCCCTGCCGTGGAGCGACAACAACCGGTCGCGACGAGGCGGGAGCTGAACGGGTGGGCCCGTTCCACACCACTTCCGGCACCGCCCGGGGCGGACCGCGGACGGTCCTCCCGGGCAGACCGGCGCCCGTCCCGCTCGCCACCGCGGCGACGACCGGCGGCTCCTACGGGCTGCTCCGGATCCAGCTGCTGCCCGGCGACGAAGCGCCGTACCTCGTACACCATGGTGAGGATCGGTCGTTCGTCGTCCTCGACGGCCGGATGCGGGTCGACACCGCTTCACGCCGCCTCACCGCCGCCACCGGAGACCTCGTCTTCGTCCCCCGCGACCAGCCGCACCGGTGCCTCGCCCTGGACGGGCCGGCCGACGTGCTCATGCTGTTCACGCCGGGTGGGGCCGAAGGGCTCTACCTCGCGCTCTGGCCGCCGGGGCACGACGCCGACCTCATCGTGCGGCTATCGGCCGAGTACAACGTCGACGTGCTCGCCCTGTCTGCCGAGACGCCGGACGAATCGAACCATCACGACGGTTGACGTGCCTCCACATGCGGTCCGCCAGCAGCTGGTCAGCGCCGGATTCGATGCTGGCCCGGGATGCCCGGGGGCACTGACCTGAAGCTGGTCGGCGGGCTGAGCACCGAGCAGATCGCCCGGGCCTTCCTGGTGCCGACGCCCACGATGGCGGCTCGGATCACCCGGGCCAAGAAGGCGCTGCGAGGGGTACGCGGCGACGGCGGGGTCGTCTACAGCCGGGGGTCGACGGGCTCCGACTCCAGCGCGAGCACCGCGAAGACGCACTCGTGGACCCGCCAGAGGGGTTCGCCGGCCGCTGCGCGTTCCAGCGCTTCCAGCCCGAGGGCGTACTCCCGGAACGCCAGCGAGCGCTTGCGTCCCAGACCGCGGGAACGCAGCCGCTCCAGGTTCGCGGGCTCGGTGTAGTCGGGGCCGTAGATGATGCGGAGATACTCCCGGCCACGCACCTTCACGCCGGCCTGGGCCAGGCCGCGTTTCCCCCGGACCAGCCCGGCCAGCGGTTTGACGACCATTCCCTCGCCGCCGGCGGCGGTCAGTGCCTCCCACCACTCGACCCCGGCGGCGACCGAGGCCGGGTCGCCCGCGTCCACCTGGATCCGTTCCGTGGTGACGATGAGGTCCGGATCGGCGGCCGCCAGTCGGTCGGCGACGCCGAGGTGCCAGAGATGGTCCCGTCCCACATGGGTCGTGCCGGCCGGCCACGAACCGCCCCAACCCGGGCCGCTCGCGGCGTCCTGCGGCGCCGGTCCCGTCGCCAGCAGCATGAACGGCGCGAACCGGACTCCGTCGAGGCCGTCCACCGGCCAGCAGTAGCGCTGGTAGGCGGCGGTGAACGCGTCGGCGTTCGCGGCCCGTCCGCGGGTGCGGTCCAGCAGGTCACCGACGTCGATCCCGCGAGCCGACGCCTGGGTGAGCGCGTCGACGGCGACTGGCAACGCGGCACGGGCGGCTGCCCCGGCGGCGGCGTACTGCCGGCGGATGAGGTCCTGGGCCTTCGCGCTCCACGGCATGATCTCCGCGTCGAACACCGCCCAGCCGGCTCCGGTCTCTGCCCACAGTCCGCTGGCGGTCATCGCGGCCCGCAGCCGGGCGAGCAGTGCTTCGGTGCGATCGCGGTCGAAGAACGGCCGGCCGGTCCGGGTGAACACCGCGCCGGTGGTGCCGTCGGTGGCGCCGAACCGGGTCGCCGCGACTGCCTCGTCCCGGCAGACGACGGCGACTGCCCGGGAGCCCATGTGCTTCTGCTCGCACAGCAGGTCCTCGACGCCGTCCGCCCGGTAGGCCTCGAAGGCGTCCGCCGGATGTTCGAGCAGGCCGGGGAGCTTCGAGGTGGGTGGCGGGCTCATCGTCGGCGGCAGGTGGACGAGCCAGCGCGGGTCGAGGGCGAAGCGGCTCATCACCTCCAGAGCGGCGAGGGCGTTCTCCTCCCGCACCTGCACCCTGCCCCCGTGCCTCGTCTCGACGATCCGCCGGCCGAGTACGTCGGTCACGTCCAGGATCTCCAGGCCCGTGCCCGCCGTGCCCGTGCCCGTGCCCGTCGAGACTGTGCCCGCCGACCGCGCCGGCTCCGACGGTGACAGCAGCGGGAATGACGAGAGCAGCGCCTCGGCTGACGGCAGTGCCTCGGCTGACACCAGCGGTCCGGTTGTGGGAGGCGACCCGGCCGAGAGCGGCGACTCGGCCGGCGCCGGGTCCGTGGGGCCCGTCCCGTTCCCGCCGGTCGGGCGGATCGGCTCGAAGTAGACCTGCGCCGCCGGCACGGAGACCAGTTCCCGCTCGGGATACCGCAGTGCGGTCAGCCGTCCACCGAAGACGCAGCCGGTGTCGAGGCAGATCGTGTTGTTCACCCACTCGGGCTCGGGGACGGGCGTGTGACCGTAGGCCACCATCGCCTTGCCCCGGTAGTCCCGTGCCCACGGGTAGCGGACCGGTAGTCCGTACTCGTCGGTCTCACCGGTGGTGTCGCCGTAGAGCGCGAACGACCGCACCCGGCCCGACGCCCGCCCGTGGTACGCCTCCTTCAGCCCGGCGTGCGCGACGACCAGGCGGCCCTCGTCGAACACCAGGTGTGAGACCAGCCCGTCGCAGAACCGGTCGACCTCGGCGCGGAAGTCGTCGCTTTCCTCGGCGAGCTGCCTGAGCGATTCCGCGAGGCCGTGGCCGATGGTCACCTTCCTTCCGCGCATCGCCCGGACGAGCTTGTTCTCGTGATTGCCCGGGACGGCGAACGCCTCGCCCGCGGCGACCATCCCCATCGCCAGTCGCAGGACGCCGGGCGTGTCCGGGCCGCGGTCCACCAGGTCACCGACGAAGACCGCGCGCCGACCGTCCGGGTGGCTCGCGCCTACCGCCCGTCCCGAGTCGTCGTGGCGCAGGGCGTAGCCGAGCCTGGTCAGGAGCTGCTCGAGTTCGGCGCGGCAGCCGTGGACGTCGCCGATCACGTCGAACGGCCCGGCGACGTCGCGCCGGTCGGTCAGCAGCCGGGTGTACTCGATCGTCGCGGCGGCGATCTCCGCCTCCGAGCGCAGGACGTGGACCCGCCGGAACCCCTCGCGGGCCAGGCCGCGCAGCGAGCGCCGCAGCTCGGCCTGCTGCCGGCGGACGACATGCGGGCCGAAGGCACGGTCGGGTCGCGTCGCGTTGCGCGCCAGGCAGACCGACTCCGGCACGTCGAGGACGATCGCGACCGGCAGCACGTCGTGCGACCTGGCCAGCTCGATCAGGGACGCGCGGGACGCGCGCTGGACGTTCGTCGCGTCGACGACCGTGAGCCGCCCGGCGGCGAGCCGCTTACCGGCGATGTAGTGCAGGACGTCGAACGCGTCGGGGGTCGCGGCCTGGTCGTTCTCGTCGTCCGCGATGAGCCCCCGGCAGGCGTCGGACGACAGCACCTGCGTCGGACGGAAATGCGTCCTGGCGAAGGTCGACTTCCCGGACCCGGTGACGCCGACGAGGACGACAAGGCAGATCTCGGGAACGGTCAGCGGCGCCTGCGGAAAGTCGGCCCCCGGCAGAGGACGGCCGCCTGTCGGTGTGCTCATCGGCCTTCCCCCGTCCCTGCTGGGTGCTCTCCGACCGTCCGGTGCTCTCCGACCGCGCGGTGTTCTCCCGCCGGCAACCGTTCGAGTATCGCCAGTTGCGTGGGCTGACCGACCTCCGGATCGTCGACGCCGACTCCACCGAGCCTGGCCGTGTAGGGATACCGGGCGACGAGGCCGCCGACCCAGGTGGCGAACTCGTCCCGCGTCCACTCGAAACGGTGGTCGCGGTGCCGCAGCGCACCGGACGGCAGGCCCTCGTACCGGACGTTGTACTCGATGTTCGGCGTGGTGACGATCACCAGGCGGGGCTGCGCGTGGTCCAGCACCACCTCGGCGAGCGCGGGCAGCCGGGGCGGGTCGACGTGCTCGACGACCTCGGAGAGCACGATCGCGTCCAGGCCGGTGAGGCGGCTGTCCCGGTAGGTCAGCGACGAGACGATCAGGCGTAGCCGGGCGCGGACCTGGTCGGGCATCCGCTCGATCCGCAGCCGCCGCGCGGCGAGTTCCAGTGCGCGGTGGGAGACGTCGACCGCGATGACCTCGGTGCAGGTCGGCTCGGCGAGCAGTCTCGCGACCAGCTTGCCGTCGCCGCACCCGACGTCGGCGACACGGTGCGCTTCCGAGGCGCGCAGCAACGCGAGGATCGCCCGCCGCCGCAACTCCGCCAACGCCGGCGGCCGCGTCTCGCCGACTTCGCCGCTCGTGCCCTCGGCGCCCGCCTCGCCCGCCTCGGCCACCTCGGCGACCTCGGCCACTTCTGCCTCAGCCACCTCTGTCTCGGCCACTTCTGCCTCGGTCGCGACCAGGCCGGGCTCGAAGCCGGTGCCGAGGCTGTCGGCCGCGAGGTCGTCGACGGCCGCGAGCTGGGTGAGCGCCGTGGTGGCCAGGGCCCGGCGGTGCGCGAGATAGCGCCTGGCGATCAGTTGCCGCTCCGGATGCCCCGGCAGCCAGCTGGCCCCCTCGCGAAGGAGTTTGTCGATCTCGTCCCGTCCGACGTAGTAGTGCTTCGCGTCGTCGAGGACCGGCAGCAGGATGTAGACCTGGGTGAGCGCGTCGGCGAGCCGGAGAGTCCCGGTGAGGGTGACGTCGTGGTGCGGTGCGTCGCCCCACTCCGGGAACCGCGGGTCCAGCGGGAGCGGGACAGCCGCGACCTGCCACCCCAGCGGTTCGAACAGCCGCCTGGCGAGATCGGCACCGCCGGCCCGGCAGGGCAGGGACGGCAGCCTGATCTCCAGCGGCAGCGCGGTCGCGGCCAGCTCCGGCCGAGCCTTGCAGCGTCCCGCCATCGCCGTCGAGAACACCGCCGCCATCGCGACCGCGAGCAGACTGGATGCCGCGTACGTCCGGTCGTCGACGTACTGGGCCGCATCCGCCCCGCCCCCACCGCCGCGCCTGCCCGCGGTACCTGCCTGCCTGTTACGGACCAGCCCGACGGGGTCGATCTCCAGCAACAGCGCCGCGGTGCAACGCTCTTCGGTCGCCTCCGGGTAGAAGACGTGCGCGCTGCCGGCGGCGGTATCGAACCGCTGCGCCTTGTCCGGATGCTTGTGGAGCAGGAACCCCAGATCGGTGGCGGGACGGTGGGTCGTCGACACGGCAAGGAGCACCTCGCGATTCTTCCGGACCCGAACCCCACCCGTCGCCCCGATTTCGCCGGACCCGTCTTGGCCAGTTCGACCTGCGACGGCGGCGCCGGGCGCGACGACTGAAGCCGCCCCACGCCAGGCGGGTCCGACCTCACGACTGCACCTGCTTTGACAGGGCCAGGGGCCCGGCGCCGATGAGTTGCCCGGCGACCCAGCCGATCGGCGCGGCCAGCGTCGAGCAGGTGACCAGGCCGCTCGACCCGATCGTCCGACACGACCGGACCCATCCCGGGGTTTATCCAGGGGTGCTTCGTCGCAGCCGTGGAATTCTGTCGAAGTACACGGCGAGCTTCGCGGCTTGGTCGAAGAACTCCATCACTTTCGAGGAGTCCTCGTCGAGGTGGGCGAGCGTCTCCGCGCCGAGGTAGAACGCGACGGCCGCATTGGCGAGTACGGGCATGCGCACCAGGTTGGCGAACGGCTTGCCGCTCAGCAGCGTGGTGAGCACCTCGGCGGCCAGCACCTCCCAACGCCGAGTCTCCAGCGTCAGCTGGGTGGCCAGCCGCGACCCCGGCCGCGCCCCGGCATACAGCTCCTGGACGGCGGAGATGTGCCCGACCTCGGTGTCTTCGAGGTAGAGCCGGCGAAGTATCTCCACCGCGCGCCCGGCCCGGTCCACACCGGACAGCTCGTCCCGGTACCGCTGGGTGCGCGCCTCACAGGTGTGGGTAAGGGCTGCGACCAGGACGTCGTCCAGATCGGCGAAGTGGTAGTAGAGAACGCCGGGGGCGAATCCGCCGGCCTGAGCGATCGCCCGTGCGGTGGTGCCGGCATAACCGTGCCGCACGAGGCAGGCCAGGGTGGCGTCGAGGATCCGGCCGCGGGTGTCAGACAACGCGTATCGGCCGAACGCCGTTAGCGGCGAGGTAGCCGTCGAGTCGACGGGCGAGCGCCGCGAGATGGTGGCTGGGCACCTGTGGGTACAGATGGTGTTCGAGGTGGTAGGTGAGCTCGAGGAACACAGCGGGGATGATCCTCCCGCGCAGGGTCCGGGTCTGTGCCAGGGGTGTGTCGCCGTAGTCGTGGTGCGGCAGGTACACCGTCAGAAGCGGGTACACCCAGCTCCCGACGATCGCCATCAACGCATATACCAACACGGCCGAGGTGTACGGCCACACCAGGGTGCCCCCCGCGAGCGCCACCACGGGCGCGGCGGCCTCGGCGAGCAGCCAGCCGCGGTCGCGCCCCCGCAGGTAGGACCACCACCACAGCCGTGGCAGGAACACCGGGCCGTAGCCCACGGCGCCGAGCAGCGACAGCTCGGCGGGATGTCCCTCCGGATCATCGGGGTGCGGGAAGAGCTGGTGGTGGCGGGTGTGCGTGGCGCGGTAGGCGTGCCCGCTCTCAAGGAGGACGAGCCCCATGGCGAACAGTGCTCGATCGGTGGCCGGTCCGGACAGGCCGAGCGTGCCGTGCACCACGTCGTGGGTGACCGTGACGACCGCGACGAAAATTCCGAAGACGATCACCGGTGTGAGCCACCACCAGCCTGCCCACGCCGCCGCCGCGAAACACAGCACGCCGACGAACGGGCGGGCGAGCGCGATCCACCGCTGCCGGCGGGTGGTGACGAGCAGATCGGCACCCAGGTCGGCCAGTGCGGGCGGACCGGGCGGACCGGGCGGACCGGGAGGATCGGGCGGACCGGGAGGACGGGACGGGCTGAGCGGGCCGGGCGGATGGGGCGGGTCCAGGGAGGTCATCGGTTGAATCCCCCCTCGCGCAGCATTCCCTCCGCGACGATGCGACTGCCCAGCACGCAGGCCACCGTGCCCAGACCCGGCCAGGTCGAGTCTCCGACCAACCAGAGCCCGGGGCCGCCGAGGTCGTGCGGAACGGCGTGCTGATTGGTGTTGCGAAGGTGCTGACGGACGCCCCCGACGGCGCCGGCCGGGCGGAAGCCGAACCGTTCGTAGCTGCGCGGCGTGCCCGTCGCCGCGAACACCGCTCGCTCTCCCAACGACGGGTAGGCGCGGCGGGCACACCCGACGAGCAGCTCGCCGATCCATTTCTTGCGCTGCTCGTATTCGATGTCGTCGAGTCCCACCCATTCGGACAGCTCGGTGTGGGTGGAGATCATGACGGCGCGGTGCCCCGGCGGCGCGCTGAGGGTGTCCCCGGGTTCGGAGACGGAAACGAACATGTTGTTTCCCTCGCCCAGCGGGCGATCGTACGACTGCAGGAACTGATGGTGCGTGAACTTCTGCCCACGCACCTCGTCCTCGGGTACTCCGAGGAATACGACGCACGCGCCACCGAGCGCCTGCGCGTCGCGTTCCAGATATGCCCGCAGCCGGTCGGCCACCGGGAGCCCGGCGCAGATCGCGGCAGTGGTGGCGGCGGGTACCGCGGCCACGATCCGGCGGGCACCGATCGCGCCTCGGCGAGTCGACACCCGGTAGGCGCCCGGCTCGCCGTCAATCCGCGAGACCGCACACCCGGTGCGCAGCCGGCCTCCCAACCCCCGGTAGTGCGTGACGAGCGCCCGCCAGAAGCCGTGCATCCCCCCGGCGTGTCGGCTCAGGCCGGCGCCCCGGATCGTCACTCCGAGCGCCGCGTTGATCAGCGGCGCATCGTCGACGGTCGCGTGCACTGTGTCCTCGACGAGCATCGCCAGTAGTCCGACGAGAGCCGGGTCGTCGCGCAACCCGTAGCGGCGCAGCGCGTCCCCGAGCGTCCAGTTCAGATAGCGGGCGAGTGGGACGCCGGCCGGACCGAGCGCCCGCAGGTCGTGCAGCGCGTCCGCCGGCCGGCGTACCGGGAGGCGCACCCCTGACCGGCTCGCCCGCCAGAACGTCTGCGCCAACCGGTCGAGCAGGGACCACAATCGCCGATGCCGGCCGGTGTCGCCGAGCATGCGCCGACGCTCGGCGTGCCACAGCGCCGGATCGCGGTGCAGCACGACCTCGCGATCGGGCAGGTGGGCCACGTAACCCGGTAGCTCGCAGGCGTCCAACGGGTTCATTCCGACGCTCTGCAGCAACTCGAAGCCGACGCCGCCCGGCGCGAAGTCGACGAGCGTGGTGGCACCCACGTCGAAGGAGAATCCGCGCTTTCGGAAGTAGCCCGCGCAGCCGCCGGCATGGCCGTGCGCCTCGAGTACCACCGTCGACAGGCCGGCGGTCTGCAGCCGAAGCGCCGTCGCCATGCCGGCCGGACCACCACCGATCACCGCCACGTCGAATGACTCGGTTACTGTCGGCACGTCCTGAACATCTGTTCTGAACATTTGTTCAGAATGCGGCGAAGGGTCAGGTGAGTCAATGCATTCGGTCGTATTGATCAAGAAATCGCGGGAGACCCGCGCCGCGCGCGCGGACCGAGTCGACCTCAGGCGTCCCGCCTCGGCGGCGATACCACCGTTCGACCCGGCGGATCCGCGATCAGGCCCGAATCGACGGGGTGGAGCGCACTTGACCGACACCGTGACTACGCAACACGGATGTACCCGTCACGGTCGGGTCGGAGGCGAACGGGGATCGCGGGTCGTCGGGGCGCCGCATCCCTAGTCGCTGGTTGGTCAGGTTGGGGCGACTAGTGGGTGGGAGTGGCTCACGTGGTCAAGCAGGGCTGTCAGTTCC
>NZ_CASGGV010000021.1:0-18379 GCF_949319125.1 Frankia sp. Hr75.2
GGGGCCCCCCCGGCCCCCCCCCCGCGGCGGCCTGTTCGACGCCCCCGCACGATCGGAAGGACCTCCAGATGAACGCCCGAGACGAGAGCCGCAGCGGCCCGCTGGCCGGACTGCGCGCCATCGAGCTGGCCGGCATCGGGCCGGGTCCGCATGCCGCCTTCGCCGGTGCGGAGTCGGGTAGCCCGAGGGAATCTCACCCCCGGGCTCCCACAGATCCCCGCATGACGTAGGGTAGGCCGCCGACGAGGTGCCAGTCGACCTGGCCCTTTTCCGACGGCCCCCCTCCGAACCAGCTGTACTGGCACCGCTGGTCGACCGCCCCACCCCCACCGGAACTGGCAGCACTGCTTGACCACGTGGGCCACTCCCACCCGCTGGTCGCCCCAACCTGACCAACCAGCGACTAGCGAACCTTCCGCTGCACGACTTCACCCAGAACCAGATCTGGTGCGCCCTCGTCGCGCTCGCCCTCGACTTGATCACCTGGACCCAGATGCTCGTCCTGCCCGACCAGCCGGGCCCGCCGGTGGGAACCGAAACGGCTGCGCCACCGGCTGTTCTGGCTGGCGGGACGGCTCGCGCGCCTCGCCCGCCAGAGGGCGCTGCACCTGGCTGCCACCATCCCTGGGCACCGCTGGCCGTCCAGGCGATCACCACGCTGCGCGCCCTGCCCACCCCCGGATAACCCTGGGGCAGCGACCCCCACCCGCAGACCAGGAGACCAGGAGAAACATCCGTCCCGGACGTGAACCGGGCGCCCACGCCGCGCGACAGCCGGGCACCCCGCCACAGCCACAGCCGGAGCGAGTGGCAAAAATCAACATCAACAAAGGGCGGGAGCCAGCCCGCGATCACAGCCGGCCGAGGCGTGAAAGATCTGGGCTAGCATCATCTGTCGTCGACTGGAAAACAGGCCCTGCCGCACGATCCAGCGTTCTGTTGTGCACGTCGGGTGGTACTCATCGGCACGCCGAACGACAGCTTCACCGTGGACAAGTCGAGCGCTGCCTGCCTGCTGCGAGGCTACTCGATTCGCGCTTGCCTCAAGGCCGAGGTGCTCCGCACCGTCACATCGCCGGACGACGCACAGCTCGGACGAGCCGCGAGAAGCCGATGAGGCAGGCCGGACCGTGGTCACCAACCCTGATCCACATCGGCGCATGCGCTATTCTGCATGCAAAATTGTTGCCATTCCTGTCACAGTCGTGCGATGGTCGGAGAGCAACGCACGACTGCGAGCATGCAAGGGGCATCCAGGACGGGCGCGGCTTCCTGAGCCCCCTGTGTAGCCGTGTGCCAGTCCTTCCCGGTCAGCTGCTCGAACAGATGACGCCCGCGCGTCTGAGGGTGGCCAGCCCGAGGCAACTGGACGGACTGCGGCGCGCGGGTCACGTGGAGTCGCGTAACGGTGCACCGATAAGGAGACTGAGGGTGAGCGATATCAGCACTGACGCCGTGGCGCGGGCGTTGCCGTCCGGGCCGTTGCTCGAAGGAATCCGGGTGGTTGAGGTGTCCTCCCGAGTCTCGGGCGCGTACGCGGGACGCCTCTTCTCCGTGCTCGGCGCCTCGGTCGTCCGGTACGGGCCGGCGCTGGACATCGCCGCCGTGGGCACCGTCGCGAGCCTCACGGAGCAGTGGCTGCACGACGGCAAGACCATGGGCGCCGCGCCGAGGCCGGAGCCCGAGCAGGTCGTGTCGGGGGCGGACCTGGTGCTGCTCGAAGTCGACTCAGCCGACGCCGAGTGGCGGAGCTGGGCGTCCGAGGTCGAGGCGGCGGCCGGACGCCGGCCCTCGAGCGGCTTGGTGCGGCCACCCGTCGTGCTCCGCATCGAAGGCGCCGTGGTCGATGGTCGGCCAATCCCGTCCGACGCGCTGTCGGCAGGGGCGTGGTCGGCGATAAGCTGGTCCATCGGCGATGCGGACAAGGAACCGCTCACCCTGCCGTTCGATCTGCCGGACTTCCAGGCCGCCCTCTATGGCGCGGCAGCCGGGCTGGCTACGTTGCTCGCCGATCCCGCGGCGCCGGACCTCCGTTCCGTCGAGGTCGCCACCAGGGATGTGCTGGCCTACTACGTTGGCATGATCACCGCGAACTTCCTTCCCTACGAGCGGCCCTGGACGCGCGACGGCGCCCGGCCGCCGGGCTCCGCGGGGGTCTATCCGGCCAGCATCTTCCCCTGCGCGGACGGTCACGTCGTCCTGATGTGCCGGAACCAGCGAGAGTGGAAGGCGTTGCTGGCCGCGATGGGTGATCCGGAGTGGGCCCGCGATCCCCGGTTCGACGATCCGCGGCTCGTCGCCCGACTCCACGCGGACGAGGCCGACAGCCACCTGGTGCCCTGGGTGCGGGAGCGGACCATCGAGCAGCTGATGGCGATCGGCCGAGACCACGGGCTGGCGGTCGCACCGATCCGCTCGATGGGTGAGGCGCTCGAGGAGCCACAGTTCGCGGAGCGCGGCTTCCTCGGTGAGCTGCCGAAGGCGCCGCGGCCCATCAAGGTCGCGACCGTCCCGTGGCACCTGTGCGAGATCGGAGACGATCAGCCGGAGGTCCGTTCGTGGCCCGTCGGGTCCTCGGGGACCGAGCCGGCCCGGCTGCTCGAGGGGCTGCGGGTGCTGGACCTGAGCTGGGTCTGGTCCGGCCCGCTCACCACGTCGATCCTGAGCGACCTCGGCGCCGAGGTGATCAAGGTGGAGCACGAGGGTCATCTCGACACCGGGCGGCTGCGCGGCAAGGCTCGGCGCGGGGGCGTCGAGGTCGAGGGCCCCGAGCACGAGGCCACGCCGTACTTCAACCAGATGAACCACGGCAAGCGGAGCATCACGCTCGACATGAAGCATCCGCGTGCGCGCGTCCTCCTGCTGGACCTGGCGGAGAAGTGCGACGTGGTGGTGGAGAACATGAGGCCGGGCGCGCTCCAGCGGGTGGGCCTGTCCTACGCCGATTTCGCGGGGCGGAACCCGTCGATCGTGATGCTGTCCATGTCCATGGCCGGCCAGGAGGGCCCGCTGCGGACCATGAAGGGCTACGCCGGGATCATGGCCGCGATGTCCGGCCTGGAATCCCTGATCGGATACGACGAGGCCCATATCGTCGGCAGCCTTTCGCCCGCCCTCGGCGACCCGAATGCCGCCGGGCACGCCCTCACGGTGCTGCTCGGTGCCCTGATCCGGCGGCGGCGGACGGGCAGCGGGGCGTGGATCGACCTGTCGCAGATCGAGGCGCTGCTCTGCGCCCTGCCGGCGCCCACCATCCAGAGCCAGATGGAGCCCGTCGTCCCCGTCGCCGCGAACTCGCACCCTCGCATTGCCCCGCACGGCCACTTCCCGTGCCGTGGGGTGGACCGGTGGATCGCGCTCAGCGTGCGGGACGAGGGCTGGTCCGCCTTTGCGTCGGTGGCCTCGGGCGCGCCGTTCGCCTCGGCCCCCCGCTGGTCGAGCCCGAAGGAGCGGATCCGCGGACGGTCGCAGCTCGAGGCCGCCGTCGCGGCGTGGACCGCCGGGCAGGAGCGGGATGATCTAGTGGACCGCCTGCTCTCCGCCGGTCTGCCGGCGGCGCCGGTGGCGAGCTTCGAGGAACTGACCGGTGCCGCGTGGGCGAAGGAGCGGGAGCTGACGGTGCGTGTGTCGCACAAGTACCTCGGGGACGTCGATGTCTTCGTCGTACCGTGGAAGTTCGGCGGCCGCGGGGTGGGGCGGGCCCAGCCGGCCCCGCTCCTCGGGGCGGACACCGACGACGTCCTGCAGCGCCTGCTGGCACTGACGCAGCACGAGATTGGGGAACTGCGTGCCGACGGCGTGCTGCGATAGGACGTGATGGCGCGCGAGAGTCGGTCGGAAGGTTCAGCGGGGGATGGCAGTGGCCCTCAATCTCGATGCCGTCGGCGCCAGCGCCGAGCCGTTCACCGTCGACTGGACGGAGGATGACACGATCCGTTACGCCTTGGGGGTCGGCGCCGGTCAGTCCGACCCCCTCGCGGAGCTGGATCTCACCACGGAGAACACCGCCGGGGTCGCGCTGCGGGCGCTGCCGACCTTCGGCATCCCGCTGGTCCAGAGCAGGCTGCTGCGTCGCCTGCCGGTCGGCGACTTCGACCGCACGAAGCTGGTGCACGCCGACCAGAGCCTGGAGGTACACACCCGCGTCGAGCCCTCGGGATCGGCCGTCGTGCACGCTCGTCTGGACGGCATCTACGACAAGCGGAGCGGTGCGCTCTTGGTCGTCTCAGCCCAGGCATGCGAGCCGGGGACGGGCAGGCCGATGTGGACGAGCAGGCTCGGCTACTTCATCCGGGGCGAGGGCGGTTTCGGCGGTGACAGCGCGCCGCCGGACGGTTGGGTGGAACCCGAGACCGAACCCGACCACGTAGTGGAGACCGCGACGCGGCCGGATCAGGCGCTGCTGTACCGCCTCAGCGGCGATCGCAACCCGCTCCACTCGGACCCGGCCTTCGCCGCTCGAGCGGGCTTCCCCCGTCCCATCCTGCACGGGCTCTGTACGTATGGCATGGTCCACCGGGCGCTGGTCGCATCGGAACATGGTGGGGACGTTTCCCGGGTTCGCGGCATGTACGCGCGGTTCAGTCGACCGGTGATGCCGGGGACGCTGCTGAGCACCGAGTTGTGGCGGCGCGGCTCGGATGTTCTGTTCCGCACTAAGGACGCTGACGGGCGGACGGTTCTCGACAGGGGACGGCTGACCTTCGACGGCTGAGCGACCGCCCTCCTCCGGGCGGTCGGGCGGTTGCTCACCGTCCCGGGGGCCGCGGTGGTGTCAAGCCTCGCCCCTCAGCGGTGCACGTCGACCGGCCCTGCGAACGCCGCGAGCAGGACATCCTCCAGGTCCTCGACCGCAGGCTGGAAGGTCGTGCCGCGTGCCGCGGGGTCCTTCAGCGCCGTGGCGGCGAACGCGGGGATGTCCTCGCGGGACACCCCCATCTCGGCGAGGCCGTCGACCGGCACGATGCCCTCGAGGAGCCGGGTGCAGACCAGGGGCACGGCAGCCGGCGCGCAACCGAGGACGGCAGCGAGGCGATCGAGACTGGCTGGGTCGCGCTGGACGGAGAGCTGCAGGGCGTGCGGGAGGACCACGGCGTCGACGGGTCCGTTGTGCCCCCCGGTCACATGTCCGACGGTGTGCGCGATCGCGGCGGTCAAGGCACCACCGGTGGCGTCCGTGGCATCGCCGACGACGGCGGCGACCAGCACGAGCCAGGTCCGCACGCCCACGTCGGCGGGCTCGGCCGCCGCGCGACGGAGCAGCTCCGGCAGCGCCAGGACGGCACGACCCAGCGAGCGCTCAGCCGCGGCGTCGCGGCGTCGAGTGGTGAGACCCTCGACAGCCATGACCAGCGTGGTCAGTCCGGCGTCGCGGACTAGGGCGGGCGGGGTCGAGGCGAGCATGCGCGGATCGACGATCAGGGCGGTGGCCCGGGTGGCCGGGTCCAGCATCGCCCGCCGACGCATCCGGCCGTGCTCGGTCACCGCGGTGCCTGCCTTCACGGACGCGGTTGTCGGGGTGGTGGGCAGGACCACGATCGGCAGCCGCGGGGCCGTTCCCGGCCTGCGGAACTCGGGTCCGTCGGCGAGCACGATCGCGGTCGCCCGTGCGGTCACGATGGCGGAACCGCCGCCGGCGACCACGATCGCGTCGGCACCCACCGCGCGGAGACGCTCCGCGACCGCGAGGACGCCGTCGATCGGGCTGTGCTGCGCGAGCGAGGACTCGACGATCGCGTACAGACGCCCGGCGGCGGTGTCGAGGAGGGCGCGCATGCCTGGGTCGTTCGAGACCGACCGAGGGGCGAGGAGGGCGGGGCGGCGCGAGCCGAGCCGGCTGAGCTCGTCGGCGAGCCGCGCGGCGCTGCCCGGGCCGTGATGCAACCGCACCGAGGACCGCAGCGCAGGTCTGTCGCTCACCGTCGCGCCGGTCCCAGTCCGAGACCCGCGGCAAGCCGGTCGAGGTGCTCGTCGGCGGGCCCGAGTAGCCGCGCGGAGGACAGCGCCCGCTTGTAGTAGAGGTGGGCAGGGTGCTCCCACGCGTACCCGACCCCGCCCAGGACCTGGAGCGCGGCGGCAGCGGCGCGTTCGACCGCCGGGGAAACGTGGGCGGAGGTGAGCGCGGCGAGCTCCACCGGGTCCTCGACCCCGTCGACAGGAGTGGCGGGGGTCGAGACCGCCCAGGCCGCGTAGCGGGCGACGACCCGGGCGGAGTCCACCTCGGCGTAGGCGTCGGCCAGCAGGTGCTTGACCGCCTGGAAGCCGCCGATGGGCCGGCCGAACTGCTGCCGGGTGAGCGCGTGTTCGACGGCGAGGTCCAGGACGCCCTGGCCGACGCCGACCTGCTCGGCGGCGAGCAGGATGCGGGTGATCGCCTGGGCGCGGGCGAGCGCGGCCTCGTCGAGATCGGTGGCCACCGGGGTGGCCGGCGTCCCGTCCAGGACCACCGTCCCGAGCGAGCGGGCCGGGTCCAGTGGCGTCTCGGCCGTCACCGAGGCACTCCCCCGCTCGACCTTGAAGAGGCCGAGACCATCCGCCGTCCTCGCGGCCACGAGGAGCAGGTCGACCGAGTCCCCGTGCAACACGTGCGCCCGCTCGCCGGTCACGGACCAGCCCCCGTCCCGGGCGTTGGCGGTGAGCCCGTTCGCGGGCTGCGCGGCGTCCACCCACGTGGCTGTACATTCGCCGGCGGCGATCTCGGTCAGCACGGGGTGGGCGCCCGGCCCGCCGGCGCGCAGCACGGCCACCGCTGCGCCCGCGGTTGCGAGCAGCGGCTGGGAGGACACCGCCCGCCCGGCGGCTTCCAGGACGACCGCGAGATCCAGCCACGTCCCGTCCGCGCCATCCTGCTCGGCCGGCACCGCGATGGCGGGGAAGCCTGCCTCGGTGGCCAGCCGGGCCCAGACCTTGGGGTCCTGACCGGGGCGTCCGGCCAGGATCGCCGCGCGGTCGTCCGCGAGCACGTCGGTGAAGAACCGTCGGGCCATGGCGGCGAGGTCGGCCTGGTCGACGTCGAGTTCGAAGCGCATGTCGGTCTCCTACCGGGCAGCCGTGGTCGGGCGCTGCTCACGGGGCAGGCCGAGCAGCCGCTCACCGATGGTGTTGCGCTGGATCTGTAGTGAGCCACCGTAGACGGTGATCGGCCGGGCGTGCAGGGCGTCCTGGATCCAGGCCGCGCGCGAGGTGGGGTCGATCCCCTTCGGCTGCGGGCCGAGCGCGGCGACGGTGCCGGGCCCCACCAGAGCGACACCGTCCGACCCGAGCACGTCCATGGCGAGTTCGGTGACGCGGTGGCGGTATCGGGAGACGAACCACTTGGTCACCGACGACTCGGCTCCGGGGAGCGTCCCTGAGGAGACGGCGGCCAGCGTGCGTAGGGCCAGGCAGCGGATCGCGTGCACGTCGGCCCGGCATCGGGCGAGACGCCGGGTCACCGACGTGTCGTCGGCCCGTCCGCTCTCGACGATCAGCTTCGCCAGGCGCTCCAGCTCGATTCGGGACGAGACGGCCGAGGCCAAGCCGCCTGCGCCGCGCTCGAACCCGAGTAGCGCCATGGCCACCGTTGCGCCCTGTCCGACCCCGCCGACGACGTGCTCGGCGGAGGCCACGGCGTCGTCGAAGAACACCTCGGCGAGTTCGGTCTCCCCGGCCATGTTCTGGATGCCCCGGACGGTCACGCCGCGCTGGTCGATCGGGATGAGCAGGAAGCTCAGCCCCTTGGCGCCCTTGACCTCCGGATCCGTCCGTACAACGGTGAAGATCCAGTTCGCGGTAGTGCCGGCGCTCTGCCAGACCTTCTGCCCGTTGACGATCCAGGAGTCGCCGGAGCGGTGCGCGACGGTCCGCACATTGAACAGGTCGGACCCGGCCTCGGGCTCGGAGTAGCCCTGGGCCCAGCGGATCTCACCGGAGAGGGTCCGGGATAGGAAGTAGTCGCGCTGTTCCGGGGAGCCGTGGTGCATCACCGTGGGGCCCAGCAGCTGGAGGCCGAAGGTGTCGTTCGGCGTCGGGTACTGGGGTGCGCCGACCTCTGCCAGCTCCTCCGCGACGATCGACTGCTCGACGATGGTCAGCCCACCGCCGCCGTACTCGGCGGGCCAGCCCGCCGCGAGCATGCCGTTCTCCAGCAGCCGTTCCCGCCACCACGGGCCGAATCGGGCGCGTTCCTCCGTACTGAGCGCGCCGTAGCCCGCCCAGTCCGCGGGCAACAGGGAGCGCAGCGTCGACCGGACCTCGTCGCGGTAGGCCTGCTCGGCGGCGGAATAACGAAGGTCCACGTTGCTCCTCCTCGTCGGATGTTACTGCGTAGGCTAGGTGCCGCTTGGCATGCAGTATGGCATGCTTGTGCGGCGGATATGGCGTTGTTGCCTGGCCGCCGCTTTGCGGGGCCGCTCCGAGAGAGAGGAACGACCACATGGTGAACCTGACAGACCGGGTTGCGATCGTCACCGGAGGAGGACAGGGCATCGGGGCCGCGACCGCGCATCGGCTGGCCGGCGCGGGCGCTGCGGTCGCGGTGGTCGACCTGGTCGAGGCCAACGCCAAGTCGATCGCCGCGGAGATCGTCGAGGCCGGCGGCGTCGCGGTGGCAGTGACATGCGACGTGTCCCAGGAGGACCAGGTCGCGGCCGCCGTCGAGCGGACCGTGGCGGAGCTCGGCCCGGTCGGGGTCCTTGTGAACAACGCCGGCGTGCTGCGGGACAACCTGCTCTTCAAGATGTCGCTCGACGACTGGACCACTGTGATCGACACCCACCTGAGGGGGACGTTCCTGTTCACCCGGGTGGCGCAGGCGTCGATGGTGGAGCAGCGGTGGGGCCGCATCGTGAACCTGTCGAGCGTGGCGGCGTTGGGTAACCGGGGGCAGACCAACTACTCGGCGGCGAAGGCCGGTCTGCAGGGCATGACCAAGACACACGCACTCGAACTGGGCCAGTTCAACATCACGGTCAACGCCGTAGCGCCCGGTTTCGTGGAGACTCTGATGATCAGGCAGACGGCCGCTCGGCAGGGCATCGACTTCGAGACGTACAAGGAGGCGGCGGCGAAGCGGAATCCCATGCGCCGCGTCGCCCAACCGATCGACATAGCGAACGCGATCGCGCTGCTGGCCAGTGAGGATGCCGGCTTCATCAACGGACAGGTCATCTACGTCGCCGGCGGGCCACGGATATGAGCATCAGGGGGGCAGCGTTCGTCGCAGGTGCCTATGAGCATCCCGGCCGCGTGCTACCGGACACCTCGACGGCGCAGATCCACGTCGAGTCCGCGGTCGGCGCTCTCGCGGACGCGGGCTTGGACCTGACGGACGTCGACGGCTACTTCTGCTCTGGAGACGCGCCGGGCGGACCGATCGCGATGGCCGACCACCTCGGTCTCGCGGCACGACACATCGACTCGACCGATCTCGGTGGCTCCACCTACGTGGCCGAGGTGAGCCACGCCGCGCAGGCGATCGCGGCGGGCAAGTGCTCAGTCGCGTTGATCACCATGGGCGGTCGGCCGCGGTCAGCGGGCCGGCGCGTACCGCCCTCGGCCGGGCCGGCGCACCTATTCGAGATGCCGTACGGGCACAGTAACCCGTCGTCATACGCCCTCGCGGCGCAACGGCACATGCACGAGTTCGGCACCACGTCCGCGCAGTTGGCCGAGGTGAAGGTCGCTGCCGCCGCGCACGCCCAGCACAACCCGAACGCCTTCCTCCAGAAGCCGGTCACGGTGGAGGAGGTCCTGAGCTCGCCGCTGATCGCAGCTCCGCTGCACCGGATGGACTGCTGTGTAGTCACTGACGGCGGTGGAGCGCTGGTCGTGGTGTCACCGGAGGTGGCGCGGTCCCTGGAGCGCCGGACAGTGAAGGTGCTGGGGGCCGGAGAGGCCGCCAAGCACACCGATCTGGGCGGCATCGACCTGACCTACACGGGGGCGGTGTGGTCGGGACCGCGTGCGTTCGCCGAGGCCGGCGTGTCACACGCCGACATTGACTACGTCTCGATCTACGACTCGTTCACCATCACCGTGGTCATCACACTGGAGGATCTCGGCTTCTGCGCCAAGGGCGAGGGCGGGCGGTTCGTGTCGGACGGCACGTTGCATGCGACAGGCCGACTGCCGTTCAACACCGACGGCGGGTCGCTGTGCAACAACCATCCGGCCAACCGCGGGGGGATGATTCGCATGATCGAGGCCGTGCGTCAGCTGCGCGGGGAGGCGGCTGCGGCGGTACAGGTCCCGAACTGCGACATAGCTCTGGTGCACGGGACTGGTGGATGGCTCGGCACTCGGATGGGCAGCACGACGTTGATCCTGGGGCAGGAGGACGCATGACCAGCGCCGAACGGAGCTTCCCCGACGTGGAGCCGCTCGTCGAGCCCGGCATCGAGCCGTACTGGGAGGCGGCCGCCGAGGGACGGCTGGTCCTGAGCCGCTGCGCCGAGGACGGTGCCGCGCTGTGGCCGCCCCGGCCCTTCTGCCCCCGACACGCGTCCGCCGGCGTCCGATGGGAGCCCGCCGACGGCGGTGCGGAGGTGTACAGCTACACGGTCGTACACCGGGGCGAGGGGGCCTTCGCCACAACGGCCCCGTACGTCCTCGCCTACGTCCAGCTCGACGAGGGTCCCCGTGTGCTGACCAACCTGGTGACGTCCGACGGCACGCCGGCGACCGAGGCCGACATCGGCCAGCGCGTCGTGGCCCGGTTCGAGAAGCAGGGGAAGCTCCCCGTCCTGCGGTTCGCCCAGAGCCCCTGACGGCGGGCACCGTGCCTTCCTGAAACAGTGCCGTGCGCACCACCTCAGCGATGATCGTCACCGTCACCGGTGGCTCGGATGTGGTGTACCGCAAGTACGCAGTCGTCATCGCAAGGAGGCCCGCATGGGTAGGTACGAGGACGTTTTCCGGGCCAGCGTGGAGGACCGGGAGGGGTTCTGGCTGAAGGCCGCGGGGGCGCTCGACTGGCACAAGGCGCCCACCCAGGCCCTCGACGACTCGAACCCGCCGTTCTACCGCTGGTTCCCCGACGGGGAGATCAACGTCGCGCACAACGCGCTGGACCGGCACGTCGAGGCCGGCCGCGGCGACCAGGCCGCGCTGATCTACGACTCGCCGGTCACCGACACCAAGCGCACCTACACCTACACGCAGCTGCGCGACGAGGTCGCGACGTTCGCCGGGGTGCTGCGCGACCTGGGCGTCGGGCCCGGGGACCGCGTGGTGATCTACATGCCTATGGTCCCCGAGGCCGCGATCGCGATGCTCGCCTGCGCGCGGCTCGGCGCGGTGCACTCGGTGGTGTTCGGCGGATTCGCCCCGAAGGAGCTTGCGGTCCGCATCGACGACGCCGCCCCCAAGGTCGTTGTCTCCGCCTCGTGCGGGATCGAGGGCAAGCGGGTCATCGAGTACAAGCCGCTGCTGGACAAGGCGATCGAGCTGTCGGCGAACAAGCCGGAGAAGCAGGTCATCCTGCAGCGCCCGCAGGCCGAGGCCGCGATGGGCCCGAACGACATCGACTGGGCCGAGGCCGCCGCGTCGACGACCCCCGCTGACCCGGTGCCGGTAAAATCGACCGACCCGCTCTACGTGCTCTACACCTCCGGCACCACGGGCAAGCCCAAGGGCGTGGTCCGCGACAGTGGCGGCTACGCCACCGCACTGGCCTGGTCGATGCCCAACGTCTACGACGTCGGCCCCGGCCAGACGATCTTCACCGCGTCCGACGTCGGCTGGGTCGTCGGGCACTCCTACATCGTCTACGCCCCGCTGCTAGCCGGGGCGACCACGGTCCTCTACGAGGGCAAGCCGGTCGGCACGCCAGACGCCGGCCAGTTCTGGCGGACCATGTCCGAGTACGGCGTACGTAGCATGTTCACCGCGCCGACGGCGTTCCGGGCCCTGAAGAAGGAGGACCCGAACGGCGAGTACGCGCACAAGTACGACCTGTCCGGGCTGAAATATCTCTTCCTCGCCGGCGAACGCCTCGACCCCGAGACCTACCGCTGGGCCTCCGAACTGCTCGGCATCCCGGTCATCGACCACTGGTGGCAGACCGAGACGGGCTGGCCGATCGTCGCCAACCCCGCCGGCATCGAGCTGCTGCCGATCAAGCCCGGCTCACCTACCAGACCCCTGCCCGGCTGGGACGTCCAGATCCTCGACACCGACGGCAAGCCGGCCCCGGCCGGCGAGGACGGCGCGATCGTGGCCAAGCTGCCGCTACCCCCGGGTACGTTCCCGACTCTCTGGAACGACGACGAACGCTTCGTCACGTCCTACATGTCGGCCTTCGACGGCTACTACCTCACCGGCGACGGGGGCCGGATCGACTCCGACGGCTACGTTTTCGTGATGGGCCGCACCGACGACGTCATCAACGTGGCCGGGCACCGCCTGTCCACCGGCGGGATGGAGGAGGTCCTCGCCTCCCATCCCGACGTCGCCGAATGCGCAGTCATCGGGGTCGCCGACCAAATGAAGGGCCAGATCCCGCGCGGGTTCGTCGTCCTCAAGGCTGGTATCGACGCCGCGGCGGAGGGCTACGAAGACAAGCTCCGCGCCGAGCTCGTCCAGCTCGTCCGCGACCAGGTCGGTGCCGTGGCCTCGCTCAAGGAGATCGCGATCGTCCCGGCGCTGCCCAAGACCCGCTCCGGGAAGATCCTGCGCAAGACCATGCGCGGCATCGCCGACGGCCTCGAGGAGCCGGTCCCCTCCACCATCGACGACGCCTCGGTGCTCGACACCCTGCGGCCCATCCTGCGTCCTCGGTGACGGCAGAAGGGACACCGGCCACCGACGATGCGGGCTCCGATGTCGTCGACATCGGAGCCCGCAGGCAGCTCTGACCGCCCGGGTCAGACTTTGGTGACGGCCCCGCCGTCGATGCGCATCGAGCTGCCGGTGATGCGCCTGGCCTCGTCCGACACCAGGAACATGACCAGATCGGTGACGTCCTGCGCCTCCAGCCAAGGGAACGGCAAGATCTGCACGGCGGCGAAGGAGTCCCGCACGCCCTCGAGGGTGCCGTCGGTCTCGCCCGCGGGGTCGAAGAGATCGACGGTCGCCCGGTTCTCGATCATCCCGGTCCTCGCGCTGGTGGGGAGGACGGCGTTGACCCTGATGTTGAACGCTCCCAGCTCGTTTGCGAGGGCCTTGGTGAGTCCGATGACGCCGTGTTTGGCCGCCACGTAGTGCGCGAGGTGGGGTATCCCGATCTCACCGGCGGTGGAGCTGGTCAGGACGATCGACCCGCCGTTCTCGTTTCGCTTGAGGTGCGGGATGGCGGCCTGGGCGGTGAAGAAGACGCCGCCCAGGTCTGTCTCGATGACCTCGTTCCAGGCCTCCTCGCTGATGTCCTCCGCCGCGCACGGGGTCATGACACCGGCGTTGGCGAGGACGATGTCGAGGCGCCCGAGCTCGGCCACCCCTGCGTCCATGGCGGCCCGCACGCCTGCCCGGTCACGGACATCGACCTTGGTCGCGATGATCCGCCGATCGAGCCACTCGACCAGGCCGACTGTCTCCTGGAGGTCCGCCTCGGTGGCGAGCGGATAGGGAACCGAGGGCAGGTCCGCACAGACGTCGATCGCGATGATGTCGGCGCCTTCCCTGGCCAGGGCGACCGCGTGGCTGCGCCCCTGTCCGCGGGCGGCACCAGAGATGAAGGCGACCTTGCCGTCGTACTTTCCCATGATGATCTCCTCGGGTCGCCTGAAGTGGTCGATGAACGCGCGGGTCGACCTGTCCGACCCATCGGTCGGGAGACTTCCGACCAGGTCGGCGTCCCGGCAGGATGAGTTGCCGCGATACCGCCGGTGGTCGGGACGAGATGGGCGTGGGACAGTTCGGTGCCGGGAGGCCTCGGACCGGCGGTAGCCGGTTGCCATCTCCCCGGCAGCCTCGGGTGATGCGACCACCCGGGAGCCAGTCGCCGTGGCGGGGCGTTCTTCCTCTGGGCCCGGAGCGGGACATGTCCGACTACGGAAGGGCGGGCCGGACGAGGTCGGTGTAGGCCGGGACCTTCTCATCGGCAACGACCCCCGCCTCTAGGAGGATGTCCAGGGTCGAGTCGAACTGCTCCTTAGTGAATTTCACGGAGTACGTGTCCCAGACGCCGTCCGCCAACGCGCGCGATGCCACCGCGGGACTGACGCGCAGGGTTTTCGTGATTCTCGCCGTGGTGACGGCGTCGTTCGCATCCTCGTGGAGGAAGGTCAACGCCTGGTCGATCGCGGTGCAGAACTTCCTCGCGGCCTCCGGGTTGTCCTCGACCCACCCCGGCAGGCCGGCCCAGACGGTGAAGTAGGCATCCCGGTACAGCGGACTTCCGTCCGGCATGAGCAGGAGCTTCTTGCCCTTGCCCGAGTCCAGGATGAACTGCGCCGCGGTCGGGAAGGACGCCGCCACATCGACGGCCCCGTTCGTCAGGGCGGCGTATACCTGGGGCGCAGCCACCCCCACGTTGACGTAGGTGACGTTGCGGACCCCGGCGTTCGCGAGAGCCGCGGCGAACTGCTTCTGGAACCCCGTGCCCTCCGGTGTGGGAAAACCGATCACCGCACCGTCCAGGTTCCGGAGCACCTCCGCCGGGGAGGCGCCGCTGTCCATCGAAGGCAGAGCGCTGTCTTTCGCCGCCAGGAGGGTCATGAGCTGGGTCTGCTGGCCGCCGCACACGGCGGTCAGCGACGCTCCCGCCTGCCACGACTCGATCAGACTGGCCGTCGAGATCTGGGTGAGCTCGGCACCCGTGGCGGTCAGCGCCTGCACCGAGCCCAGCTGAGCCGGCTGGTCGACGACGCTGACCTTGAGCCCGGCGGCGTCGAAGAAGCCCTGCTCCTGGGCCGTGACCACCGGGATCAGGTTCGACCCCGGTAGCAGCATGACCTCCAGGTGGTCTCGGTCGGACGGACCGTCCGACCCCGCGGCGCCGCCACCGCAGGCCGCCAAGCCGAGTATCGCGAACAGCGATAAGACGAGAGTCGCTTTCATCCGGTACCCGCTCACGAGACCTCCAGTGCATTGACCACCATATGGCGCGCAAGATAGCATACAACTTCGCATACCATGAAGGGGTGGACATGCCGGTCATCAGGGCCCAAGGCTTCACCTTCGACCCAAGCCTGATGGTGAGGAGAGTTCGGGATCGTTACGAGGCCACACGGAACATGCGCCACAAGCGGATGCTCGGGCAGGTGCTCGAGCACCTCGAGGGCGAGGTGGAGTTCGATCTCGACCAGCTGATGAACGCCTACCCGGTCCCCGAGCCGCAGTACCGGGTGTGGCGCGACGGCGTCGATGTCGGCCCCAAGGGCCGCGAGGCCGTGCGGGAGTGGTACGCCGGACACCTGCGCGCGCGAGGCCTCGTACTGCAGTACGACATCGAGACGATCGTGGTCGATGACCGGACCATCGTCACCGACGGCTACATGTCCGCCGTTCTTCCTGGACAGAACGTCAGGGACCGGGGCGTGCCGGACGCCGACCCGTCGAAGGTCTACCTCAAGCGGTACCGCAACTGCATTCTGTGGCCGTTCAACGAGGCCGGCGAGCTCATCGGCGAGGAGTTCCACCTCAGCGGCAACTCCGGCGACTCCCACCTATGGATCCTCGACGACGCGGACGTGCCGCAGGAGTTCCATCGACTGACGAAGGCGGCCGAGTCGTTCGAGAAGGGGATGTCGGGGACGTGATCTCTCCACAGCCTGCCCCGCCCTATGACCAGCCTTCCGCCCCGTCCGATATGCCGTCGACACGCCCCCGGGGTGGAGCCGACAGGGTCTCGTCCCAGAAGAGCGGCCTGATCGAGTTCCGCGGTGTCACACACCGCTTCACCGCCAGCGGCCGACGCGGCGCGGCTGCGACCGAGATCCTGGCGCTGGACAACGTGGACCTGGAAATCCCGGCCGGTGAGTTCGTGGCACTGGTGGGCGCCAGCGGGTGTGGCAAGACAACGCTGTTGAATATGGTCGCGGGACTGATCCAGCCGACCGACGGGGCTGTCACCGTGATGGACCGGGCGCCCCGCCTTCCCAACGCAGATATCGGGTACATGTTCGCCAGGGATGCTCTGCTCCCGTGGCGGCGAGCCCTCGCGAACGTCGCCCTGCCGCTGGAGGTCCGGCACTGGAACAAGCGGGACCGCCACGAGCGGGCGGCCGAGATCCTCAAGATGGTCGGGTTAGAGGGGCGCGAACGCCAGTACCCGCTCCAGTTATCCCAGGGAATGCGGCAGCGGGTGGCGCTAGCCCGCACCCTGTCGGCCGACCCGAGCCTGCTGCTGATGGACGAGCCCTTCGCGGCCCTCGACGCCCGGACCAAGCTGACGATGCAGGCCGAGTTCCTCCGGATCTGGGAGGCCAGTGGGACCGGCGGCACTCGCAAGACCGTGCTGTTCGTGACCCACGACCTGAACGAGGCGGTGCTGCTGGCGGACCGCGTGGTGGTCATGCTGCCACACCCGGGCCGCATCGCGGAGGACCGGGTCATCGACCTCCCGCGGCCCAGGGCGGAGAGCCTGTCCGACCTGATGTTCACCGAGCAGTTCCGGCAAGTCGCGCGCGAGCTCTTCGACCGGCTCGAGGGGGCGATCAGCTGATGACCGAACCGACTTTGGCACCCGCACCGGAGACGACCGAGCGAGCCGGCGTCCGCGCCAAGGGCACCGGACGGGTGACGCCGGCCTCCTCACCGCGCTTGCGACGTGCCACGACGTACCTGATCCAGGCGGGCATCGTCGCGCTCTTCCTGGCACTGTGGGAGTTCGGTTCACGCAGCGGCGTCCTCGATCCGCTGCTGTTCGGAAGCCCGTCGGGTGTGTGGACCGCGCTGGGCGAGTACCTCGCCACCGAGCGTGCCTGGCACTCCCTGGCCTCGACTGCCCAGGCCGTCATCATCACCTTCGTCGTCGGCTCGATCCTCGGCACTGTCGTCGGGCTCCTGATGGGGCTGTTCAGCCCGCTCGACACCGTGCTGGGGCCGTTCCTGGTCCCGCTCAACAGCATCCCGCGCATCGCCCTAGCGCCCGTCTTTATCGCGTGGTTCGGCCTGACGAGCACCGCCAAAATCGTGCTCGGCATCAGCATCGTCTTCTTCGTCCTGGCCGAGAACTCGCGGGGGGCCGTCCGCTCCGTCGACAGGGACGTGCTCGTGATGGCGCGGGTCGTCGGGCTGCGGGGGCCGTCCCTGCTGGGCAAGGTCGTCCTGCCCGCGGTCGTGCCGACAATGTTCGCCGGTCTCCGGCTCGCGTACACCTACTCGGTCCTGGGCGTCGTCGCGTCGGAGATGATCGCGGCGGTGCGGGGGATCGGGCAGGACATCGTCCTGTACTCGACCTCCTACCGGATCAACACGGTCTTCGCGATCCTCTTCGTCATCATGGTGGTCGCAGTGGTCATCAGTGCTGTTTTCGCGGTAGTGGAGAGGCAGCTGTTGAGATGGCAGAACTCCTAGCCCCGATCTTTCGCAGCGGACGTACGGTGATTTTCGTTTCCAGTTCGTGATCTTGCTGGGCGGGTGGTGGTCAGGCAGGGTTGATTCATGTTCACTGATCGGATCGATGATGTTGCTTTAGGTTGTCAGCAGGGGAAGCGCTCGAGTCCGGTAACGGCAGATCCACCTCGTAGCCGGCTTGATCTCGTGTATGCCGTTCAGACGGAACAGCCCATCGCGAGATTCCTGATCGAGGCCATGACCTGCGGGCCGCTTCCGGTATGGGCCTGCTGGTCGTCCTCACGCCAGGTGGTGTCCCGCACATAGAGGGCGTCTGACAGACCCGCAACAAGATCCGCGAACTGGAACGCCTCAACCCGGACATGAAAGTCGCTCTCTTCCTTGCCGTCGCCTGACCGGCACACCCTGCGTCACGCCAGGAGCTGGCGCCGACACGGCACGTATTACAGCAGCTCAGACTCACCCGGGTCCCATGACGCCGGGGTGACGCCAGCTGCCCACGCGACAGTGGGTATTTTCGGCCACTACGTAATGCAAAATGGTAGACGTCAATGACGTCTGGCGTCTGTGCGGCCTTGGAAGGGAGCGTGCTGTAGTTTCTTCGCCGTCGGTCGAGCAGCTCGAGCTGGAGGCGCGCGCGTTCGATGAAACATCCCAGGATTCGCCCGCGCCAGGCGCGCGAGGCCATGCGGAAACGCATCACATCGTGAGCCACGTGATCGTGCTCGGTCAGTAGGAGATGCCGGCGAAGCTCGGGTTTTTCGTCACCAACGTCGGCGCTAGGCGTCCAGCGCGGCGGGTTATATGGCGGCCCTAGCCGAAGAGCTTGGGTATCACTTGCTGCGAACGGACGAGTATGTGGTGCTACCAAAGTCGCGGCAGGTCAAACCGCCACTCGAACCGGACTGGCCGATGGCCGACCCCTTGGTGGCCTTGGGGCATC
>NZ_CASGGV010000022.1:0-127832 GCF_949319125.1 Frankia sp. Hr75.2
ACTCAGTCGCCACACTTCGTCGGAGCTCCGCCCGACCCGGAGTTACCATGGGGCTTATGGGGGGATTGTTCCTATTTGTTGGGGTTGATGGTGCCGTAGGCGCCGTTGTGGTAGATGAGGGGCTGGGACTGGCGGTGGGAGCGGGTTTCCAGGACTTCGGCGATCACCAGGTGGTGGTCGCCGGCGTTCAGCCGGGAGTGGATGCGGGTCCGTAGCCACACGGCCGCGTCCACCAGCAGTGGCTCGCCGGTGGGCAGGCTGCGCCAGCGGGTCGGTTCCGCGAACCGGTCGATGCCCGAGGTCGCGAACCGCGCGGCGAGCTCCTGCTGGCCGTCCGAGAGCAGGTGGACGACGAGGGTGCCGGCGGCGAGCAGCGCCGGCGCGCTCGACGACGTCGCGGACAGGGACAGCGACAGCAACGGCGGATCCGCGGAGAGCGAGGCGACCGACGTCGCGGTGAAGCCGACCGGACCCCGGGGACCGATCATCGTCACGACGGTGACCCCGGCCGCGTGCCGGCGGAACGCACTGCGCAGCGCCGCCGGGTCGACCGCCGCCCCCGACTGCGGCGCCGCCGGCACCGGAACCGGTGCGGGAGCCACCGAGACCGAGGGCACCTGGGACAACGGGGACGTCTGTTCCGGTGCTGGAGCCGTCCGTGGCTGGTCCGGGTGCGGCGAGGGGTCGCGGCCGAGGGTGTCGAGCGTCATCGAGCCGTCTCCACGAGGTCGTTTTCCACCCGGACGTCCTGGGCGAAGAGCGCCGTCCCGGTGTGTGCGGCGACGCTGGCGCGAAGCACGGGGGCGTGCGAGACAACCCAGGAGTCGACCACGATGTCCAGGTCCGGGAGCTGCTCCTCGATTACCGCGAACGACCGGGCGGGGACGGTCGCACCCAGTTCCACGAGGACCGGGCGCAGGTAGAGCTCCCCGGCCACCGAGTGGTCCGGCGCCGCCGAGATGACCACCGGTACGGCGGTCGCCCCCCGCAGCGCCCCACCGGGCAGCAGGTCCAGGAACGACTTGAGCAGACCGGTGTAGCTGCCCTTGTAGACCGGCGACGCGACGATCAGCAGATCCGCCTCGGCCGCGGCCGTGAGGGCCGCGGCGACCCGGCCGTCGTCGGCGAAGAGGTACCGGGCCAGCGTGGAGAGATCGATGATCTCGATGCTCGCGACCGGCAGCTCGTCCGCGATCCGCTCCGCGAGGAAGCGGGCGAGGGTCAGCGTCCGGGAGCCGGGCCGTGGGTTGCCGATGATGACGACGAGGCGCGGCGAAGCGGGAGATGTGGTCTGTGGCATGAGCGGCCTTCCGGTCAGGATGGACGTCGCGGAGCGGGTTCGCTGGCTGGACTTCGCGCGAGTTCGTCCTCGTCACTCACCGTCACTCATCGTCGCCATCGCTCGTCGGCACTGTCACTTGTCATCGCTGGCACTGGTGCATTTGTCGTCGCTGGTCACCGATGGCACGGGCGTCCGGCACCCGGGTGCGCGGGCGTTCGCGCCGGTCGGCGGAACCGTGCCGCGGGGACGGCCCGGACCGCGACCGGGAGGGTGCCGAGCCTGATCCGCCAGCCGTGCCCGGCCGCCGTGCGAAGCCCGGCCGCCGTGGCAGGCGGGCAGCGCGCGGCAGATCCGACCGCCGGGCGATCAGGCCACGGCGGAACAGACCACAACAGGTGCACGCATCGGACGCGCGACCGGGGCGACCCACGCGCGGCGGACCGGCTTCGTCAGGAGCGGGCGGTGGCGCGACAGCGGCAGCGGGTGGCGCGACCGTAGTCGACGCAGCGCCGACGGGTGAGCAGCGGGCGGGAGGCGAACCAGGACCTGTGCGATGGCAGCGCCCGACGGGTGGGGAGAACGCAAGCTGCCACGTCGAGAACTGTGCGGAGCGCCGCTTTGTTCAGTCAAGCGGTGATAAAGTGAATCAGATCACATCATTGATCGGTTGGCGGCGATCCGCCGGCGTGTTTCCGTTGCTTCTGTGTTGAAGCCGGCCTACCTCGTGACGCGTGGGCACATCGACTTGTTGCGGGTCGCCTCCGCCGCCTGTTCGGCTTACTGACGCCGCCCGTGGCGCGCCGCGGCACGGCCCCCGCCCGCGGGCCCGCCGCCGCGATCCGGCCGCCCGCACCACGCCACCGCCCGCACCACGCCACCGCCCGCGTCCGTTGCCACGCGCATCACACCGCCACCAGCCATCCCGAAGTCCGGACGGTGACGTCCGGCGCCCCGCCGGTCCTGTCCGGCACCGGTGGACGGCGGCACGGGAGCATGCCCGAACGCGGCCCCGCCAGCGGGCGGGCGCGACGGTGCGGCGGGCGCGGCTGCTGGCCCGGGGCCGCCTCCAGCGGGCGCGTCCGCCGACGCGATGTGCTGCCACAGACCCGACCGACCGCACCACCGACCTCAGCACCGGAGCGCCGACCCGTGAGTGACCTGCACGTTCCGTCCATTGACGATCTTGTCCCGTCCCCCGAGGAGATCGACGCCTTTCATCGGCGGCTGCATCACATCGCGCCCTGGGCGCTCGATCCCGAGACGGCGCAGACATCCGGGATGCGGCGGCTGGCGGCGGTGAGCGCGCGCACCGTGGGCTCGTCGAAGCTGTGGATGGGCCAGACGCACGTGGCGCCGGCTACCGCGTCGGCCAATCATCACCATGGTCGGTCCGAGACCGCGATCTACGTGGTCAGCGGGCATCCGGAGTTCGTCTTCCCGGCGGACGAGCTCGCGGGGGACGACACCGGCGTCGCGAGCCACGGCGGCGCGAGCGGCGCGGACGGCGGCAACGGCAGGAGCGGCGAGAACGGTGGCGGGAGCGATTCGGGCGCTCCGCCGCGGGAGATCCGTATCCGGACCTCGCCGGGGGACTACATCTTCGTTCCGCCGTGGGTGCCGCACCGCGAGGAGAACCCGGATCCCGAGCACGAGGCCCTGGTGGTGATCGCCCGCAGCACCCAGGACGCGATCGTCGTCAACCTGCCGGACCTGCGCTGGACCGGCTCCGTCCGAACGACCAGCGAGGACATCACGGGTTGCTCGTAACAGTGACAAGGGGCTCCGGCTCCCGCCCGCTCCCCGCGAGCTCCCGGCGGCTCCTCCCGCCCCACGTCACCGCGCCCGTTCATCCCACCCGGCCCGTTCAACACACTCGTGTCATCCGACCTCGTGCCCAATCCGAATCGCCTGGAGGCGTCCGTGGCAGCCCATGCCGGCTTCGTCGCGAGTACACCCGTCAGAGGCGCCGTGGACGTCGACCGCCTGGCCTGGCAGGTCCTGGTCGACGGACGGCCGATCGACCTCACCTACCTTGAGTTCGAGGTGCTCGACTACCTCGTGCGCAACCCGGGCCGTGTGCACAGCAGGGAGGAGCTGCTGCGCGAGGTGTGGCGGCAGGATCCCGGCGCCCTCGGTGCGTCCGCCCCGCGCACCGTCGACGTCATGATCACTCGGCTACGGCGCAAGCTGGGCCGCCATCACCGGGACCACATCGAGACGGTCCGGCGGGTCGGGTACCGCTACCGGCCGGCCGGTGACGAGCCGCTCAGGTCCCACTCGCCCTCGACGCTGTAGACGGGGGACGGCCCACCGACGCTGCTCATCAGGGTCAGGGTCCGCGCCGTCCAGGCCGACGGCTTCATGATCTCGCCGAGGGCGCGGACCAGTGGTCGCAGGTCGGCGGCGGTGCCCTCGGGAACGCGGGCCAGGGTGAGGTGGGCCCGCAGCGGGCGGTCGTCGCCGCCGTCCGCGCCGGCCCGGACGGCCGCGCGGCGCACCCCCGCCGCCAGCGGCCCGAGATCGCCGGCGACCCGGACCCAGAGCACCCGGTGGCCGAAGCGGCCGGCGCCGTCGAGGCGCAGCTCGGCCGGGCCGTGCCGGTGGGCGACCCGACCGAGCCGTTCGGCGAGCGCGGGCCGCGTCCCTGGCTCGACCGGCCCGAGGAACGCCAGCGTCACGTGCCACCGCGACGGATCCGTCCAGCGAAGCCGCGGCATGCCCGCCCCCACGGCGGCGGTTGCCTCGGAGACAGTGGTGGCCAACTCGCGCACCACCTCCGCCGGTGGCAGCAGCGCGACGAAGAGCCGCTGCCGGCCCGGCCTCGACTCTGGCCTGGGCCCTGATCCCGGCACCGTCACAGTGCGGCGCGGACCTGGTCGGCTGTCAGCCCGCGCCGTTCGATCAGGCGGACCGCGATGCATGACGGGTTGCTCAGCACGCCGAGCAGCAGGTGCCGCGGTTCGATGCTCTTCGCACCGTGAGCCTGTGCCACGCGCAGCGTGCGTTCGAGCGCGCGCCTCGCCTCGCCGGCGAGACGGACCGGCCCGCGGCGCCGGAACCAGGATCGCCGCGGTGGGCGGCGGGTGAGCGTGCCACCGAGGGCGCCGTTGAGCGCGCCCTCCCCGAAGCGCTGCTCGGCGGCGCGCCGCACCGCGTCGTAGTCGACCCCGATGGAGGCGAGGGCGTCGGTGTCGAGATCACGCCCACCGAAGGAGATCACCCGCGCCCCGGCGAGCTCGCCCCGCAGGGCGGCCTCGTCCAGCCCGAGCCCGGCCAGTGCCCGGCCGACCGCGCCGCCCTCGATGGCCAGGCCGAGCAGCAGGTGCGCCGTGTGCACCCGTTCGCCGGGTTCCAGGACTGCCGCGTCGACGGCCGCCCGCACCGCCCGTCTGGACTCCTCCGTGAATCGTTCGAGCACGGTCTACCTCCCCTTCCCGAAGCGACGGCCGTACTTCTTGTGGGCGGCCTGCCGGCTCACACCGAGCACGTCCGCGATCTCCTGCCAGGACCAGGCTCTGCTCCGCGCGTTGGCGACCTGGAGCTCCTCCAGGGATTCGAGCAACGCCCGCAGCGACGCGACGGCGGCGAGCCCCACCCGGGGGTCGTCGTCGGACGCCGCGCCGGCGAGCGTCGTGGCTGTTGCACTCATGGACGTCAACTTACGTTGACATCCCTGTCGCGTCAACCTTGGTTGACACACCCGTCACGACGGGCACACCCGAGCGGCGTGGCGCGTCCTGGGCACAGCGGGCTGGTTCGAGTGGGTGGTCTGGCGACGGGATCGGCCCGACCGCCCACCGGCGGACGGCAATCGGGGGCACTATCGGAGCTGTGACGACGGTCCCCGAACTGGTGGCGCCCCGCGATCCCGGCCTGTCCAGAGCCTGGCGCTCGGACCGCCGTGCCGCCCGGCGCAGGCAGCCCGACCTCCCGGTCGCGATGGCCCTGGTCACCGACGGTTCCGAACGCTCGACGGCAGACGTCCTGCGTGACGCCGGGGTCGATGTCGTGGGGCTGCTGGCGCCGGAGCCGCTGGAGTCGCTGGCCTGGGCCGCCGAGGCGAAGGCCCCGCGCGCCTACAGCGACCTGATCGCCCTGCTGTCGGACGACATCGAGGCGGTCTGCATCGAGATGTCGCCGCCGGCGTCCGACATCGTGGCCCGCCGGGCGGCCGAGGCCGGCCTGCACGTCCTGCTCGCGAAGCCGGCCACGGCCGAGGCCGAGGCGCTGCGCGCGGTGGCCGACATCGCCGAGGACGCCGATCTCGCCCACGTCGTCGCCCTGGACGGCCGGGCGTGGCCCGCGGCGTGGCACGTCCAGGCGTCGGTGCACTCGCTGGGCCGGCTGAGCCAGATCACCGTGGTCGGCGCGCCGTCCGGGCCGATCGGCCGGGCCGAGATCATCGACCTGACGCTGCGCTGGTGCGGCGAGATCCTCGCCGTGTGCGCCGATCCCGGCAGCATGCCGGCGACCACGCTCACCCCCGACGCGCCGGTCACCCTGGCCCTGCTCGCCGCCAACGGGACGACCATCCTGATCAACGAGCGGATGGGCGGGGAGATCGCCACCGCCACGGTGACCGTCTGCGGCGAGGCGGGCCGCATGGTCGTCCAGGGGCGGCGGGTCCGCCGGCAGGACGGGACGGGCGTCCGTGACCTGTGGATGCCGACGGTGCCCGCCGAGCGGCCCGGCCTGGTCGAGGCCACTTACGACGTCGTGCGGGCCACCGAGCTGGACGACCCGGCCCTGGTGCGCGGCGCGACCTTCCACGACCTGCTCACCGCGACGCGCCTGCAGGTGGCGGCCGCGGCGTCTCACAAGCGGGGTGGCTGGGTCGAGCTTTGAGCCCGCCCACGGCGAGCCCCGGCCCCGCGGGGCCGGGGCCGGCTGCCCGTGCCGCGGCGGGCGGGCGGCGCAGGTCGAACAGCGCGACGATCGCGGCGGCGAGCAGCGAGCTCACCCCACCGAGAGCGAGGCCGGCCCGCGGCCCGAACGCCTCACAGACCGCCCCGACGATCGGGGCGCCGATCGGCGTCGTGCCGATGAAGACCAGCAGGAACACGCCCATCACCCGGCCCCGCATGGCATCGTCGGTGCTCAGCTGCACCAGCGCGTTCGCCATGGTGCTGACCAGCAGCACACAGGCGCCGGTCGGGATGGCCAGCAGCGCGAACAGCCACAGGTTCGGCATCAGCCCGAACAGCGTCTCCGAGACCCCGAAGGCCGCCGTCGCGGCGATGAGCGTGGTGTGGCGGGGGACGTCCAGGCGCCGCGCCGACACGGCCGCGCCCGCGATGGAGCCGACCGCCAGCATCGCCGTGAGGAGGCCGTAGGTGGCCGCCGTCCCGCCGAACTGCTCGCTGGCCATCAGCGCGACCGTGACGGGGAAGTTCAGCCCCAGGGCGCCGACGATGCCCACCAGCAGGATGGGCGTGGCGATCTCGCGGTGCCGGACGGCGTAGCTCAGCCCCGCACGCAGCTGCCCCCGGGCCCGCTGGACGGGTCGGGCCGGCAGGAGATCCCCGGTACGGATGCGCGCCAGGCCGGTCAGCACCGCGGCGAACGACAGCGCGTTGAGGCCGAACACCCAGGCCGCGCCGGGCATGGTGCCCGCGATGCCGATGAGCCCGCCGGCCGCGGCCGGTCCGGCGATCCGTCCCGCGTTGAAGATCATGCTGTTCAGCGCGACGGCGTTCGGCAGCAGCGGGGCGCCGACCATCTCGACGATGAACGCCTGCCGGATGGGAGCGTCGAAGGAGGTCACCACGCCGAGCAGGCCCGAGAGGACGAAGAGCATCGGCATGCGCAGCGCCCCGGAAGCGATCAGCGCGCATGCGGCGACGGACAGCACCGCCGCCGAGCTCTGGGTGATCAGCAGCAGCCGCAGCTTGGGGAACCGGTCGGCGACGACGCCGGCGTAGAGCCCGAACAGCAGCATCGGGCCGTACTGGAGCGCCAGGGTGATCCCCAGCTCCGTCCCGCCGCCGCCGAGGGCCAGCACCAGCCAGTCGAGCGTGGTCATGCCCATCCACGTCCCGATCAGCGAGACCAGCTGGCCGGATGCGAAGAGGCGGAAGTTGCGGACCGACAGCGACCGGAACATCCCCACGGCTACCGGACCATTCCCATGGCTACTGCGGCGTCCCCATGGTTACCGGAACATCCCCACGGCTACAGGCCGGCCAGGCGGTCCAGGATCGGGGCGGCGATCCGCAGCGCGTCGGACTCGGCCGGGGAGAGATCCACCAGGCGCTCGGCCAGCCACTCGTCACGGCGGCGGCGGTCCGCGGCGAGCAGCTCCCGGCCGGCCTCGGTGACCTCGGCGATCACCTGCCGGCCGTCGGAGGGATGCTGACCACGATGGACGAGACCGGCCTCGGACAGGGTCGCGATCACCCGGGTCATGGACGGTGGTTGCACCCGCTCGTGCGCCGCCGCCTCACCGAGCGTCATCGGCCCATGCCGGGCGAGCGTGGCGAGCGTGGCGACCTGGGTCGGGGTCAGCGTGCTGGAGCGTTCCTGACGCATTCGCCGGGAGAGCCGCATGACCGACAGGCGCAGGGTGGACGCGAGCTCCGCCGCGCTCACGCTCTCCATTTCTCGAAAGTACTCGTTAGCATCGCTAAACTTCAAGAGCGATTAGGACGTCCATTTCACCTCGCGGCCGAGGGGGCCCGCGACCGGGAAATCGGCGCCCTCTCCGCGGCAGATCGCCCCGCCCCGCCGGGACGGATGAACGAACGAACCGACCGGACAACAGGCGGGGCACACGCGCGGAGCGTCGAGAGCCGGCCACCCCCCGGTAGCGTCCGGCCCCCGACGGTCCGGGACACCCGCTCACGGCCACGCGGCGAGTCGGCTCCACTATTCACCGACACGACACAGCCCCGCTTCGGGGAGACCTCCAAGGTTGCGGGGTAGTTCCCACCTTGATGCCTGGGGGGTAACCCTCAGGCCGAAGGGCCTGGTGTGTAACCCTTGTCGAGTGAGATCGTCGCGATCGGTGGTGGCCTGAGGTGCCGCATCCGTTCCTGCCGCGGCCCCTGACCCGAATCGCCGCCAGGCACCGTTCCGCCGTCCTGACCACCGCGGGCGTCACGACGGTCGCGATCACCGTCGCGGCCCAGTGGCCGGCGTGGTCCACGACGCCGTTCGCCGCCGCGCTGAACGTCCTCGTCTCCCTCACCTTCGTCCTCACCGGGCTCCTGCTCCTGGACGAGGACGCCCTCGGCAGCGTGAGCAGCGCGTTCATCCTCGGCGGGGTGCTCTGGACGGCGTCCTGGGTGGCGACCTGGGAGGCCGGCCCGTCCGCCGTGCTCTCCTCGTTCGCCTACAACCACTTCTGGGTCTGCCTCGGCTGGGGCGTGCTTCGATACCCGTCAGGGCGTCTGCACGACACCAGTGAACGAGTGCTGCTCGGCACCGCCGTCGCGGTGATCCCGGTGGGCAACCTCGTGCTGATCGCACTGTCCCGCCCGGAGTCCTTCGGCTACGCCCCCGGCGTGTGGTGGTACGGCTCCGCGATCGACGCGGGCGTGTTCGGCATCGTCGTGCACACCCTCGACGCACTGAGCCTCGTGGTCGTCGTCGCCTTCGGCCTGGCCATCGCCCGGCGCTACCGGCGGGCCTCCGCGCTGGAGCGGCGCACCCTCGGGCCGGTCTCCCTCTGCGTGCTCACCGCCTTCACCATCGCCGCGGTGGTGAACCTGTTCGTCTACTACCCGCAGGGCGCCGAGGTCGATCCGGTCTTCATCCCGATAGCGCTGGCGTTGTTCGCCATCCCGGTGGCCTTCGCCGTGGCCGCTGTGCGCCGCCATCTCGCCCGGGCCCGCATCGCCCAGCTGCTGAGCGGGCTGAGCACGCCGCCGACGCCGGCGGCCGTCCGCGAGGTGCTGCGGGCGGCGGTCGGCGACGACGGCGCGGAGCTCTACCTGTGGATGCCCGAACGCGGCTTCCACGTGAACGCCGACGGCCTGCCGGCCGTCCCGCCCGCGGCGGGAGGCACCCAGCTCGCGCTGCCCGTCCACACCACGGCCGGCGCGCCGCTGGCCGTGCTCTCCGCGCACTCGTCGCTGGAACGCGACCGCGACCTGGTCGCGGTCGCGCTGAACGCCAGCGCCATCGCGCTGGAGAACGCGCGGCTGCACGCCACGGTGACCACCCAGCTCGACGCCGTCCGCGCGACCCGGACCCGACTCGTCGAGGCTGGGCTCGCCGAGCGCCGGCGGATCGAGCGCGACCTGCACGACGGCGCGCAGCAGCGGCTGCTGGCGCTCTCGGCCCGGCTCGGGCTCGCCCGGGAGCAGTCCACCGACCAGGCCACCGTCGCCGCCCTCGATGGAGCCCGGGAGGACCTGCGCGCGGCGCTCGCCGAGCTGCGCGGACTCGCCCGCGGCATCCATCCGCCCGCGCTGAGCGAGAGCGGACTGAAAGCGGCACTCGAGAACGTCACCGAGGCGCTTCCTGTGGATGTCGACCTTGATGTGCCTGACGATCGATTCGATACCACGCTGGAGACCACGGCGTACTACACCGTGAGCGAGGCTCTGGCGAATACCGTCAAACACGCGGATGCCAGCCATGTGCGGGTAACGGTCAAAATGCTCGGCGGCCAGTTCCTCATCCAGGTGACCGACGACGGGAAGGGCGGTGCGACCATCAGCGACGGCGGCGGAATCGCCGGCCTCGGCGACCGGGTCCGCGCACTCGGCGGCGAGTTCACGCTGTCGAGCCCGCAGCGCTGCGGCACCCGGCTGACGGCGAGCATCCCGTGGAGCAGCGACGCACGAGGTGGGCGGTGACGTGCGGGTAGCGATAGCGGACGATTCAGCGCTGTTCCGGGAAGGCCTCGCGATGCTGCTCAACGCGGCAGGCGTGCAGGTCATCGCGCAGGCCGCCGAACCGGACAAGATCCTCGCACACATCGCCGACGAACCTCCCGACGTCGTCATTCTCGACATGCGCATGCCGCCGACCTTCACCAACGAGGGGCTCGTCACCGCCGAGCGGATCCGTGGCCTGCACCCCGGGGTCGGCGTCCTGGTGCTCTCCACCTACGCGGACATCCGCTACGCGGTCCGCCTGCTGGGCGACGGACGCGGCGGCACCGGCTACCTCCTCAAGGACCGCGTCGAGGATGTCGGCAACCTCCTCGACGGCCTGCGCCGGATCGCGGACGGCCGTCTCGTCGTGGACGAGGAGATCGTCGCCGGCCTGCTCACCCACCGCCGCAAGGCCGAGGCCCTCGACCGACTCACCAGGCGGGAGCGCGCCGTCCTGCGGGAGATGGCGGAGGGCCGCTCCAACGCCGGGATCGCGGTACGCCTGCACCTGGCCGCGAAGACGGTGGAGAACCACGTCGCGAGCGTGTTCACCAAGCTCGAGATGCCGGTCTCCGGCGACGACAACCGCCGGGTGCTCGCCGTACTCGCCTGGTTGCGGTCGTCGGGCGGCGTCGTCCCGCACTCGCCGGAGGGCCCGCCAGCGCCGTAGAGTCCGCCGCCGTAAGGTCCCAGCGTGTTCGGATTGATCCGGCCATGCCGGGGTCGTCTCGGTGCCGCGGCGCACGAGCTCTGGTCGGCGCATCTCTGCGGGCTGTGCCTGGCGCTGCGGGACACCGCCGGTCAGCCGGCCCGGCTCGCGACAACCGGCGACGGCGTCGTCCTCTCGCTGCTGGTGGCCACTCAGCGCCCGGCTGCCGCCGCGCGCCGGACAGCCGGCCCGTGCCCGCTGCGGGCCATGCGGACGGCGCGGGTCGTCACCGCCGAGGATCCGGGAATCACCCTGGCGGCCTCGGCGTCACTGGCCGCGGCGGCGGCACGCATCCACGACCACGCCCGGGACGGCGACGGCCTGGCCGGCACCCGGCTGTTGCGCGCCGGCGCCGCTCGCGCCGCGGGCGCGGCCGACCGCGCCGCCGACCGCGCCGGGCGCCGCGTCGGCTTCGACACCACGGAGCTCGTCGAGTCGGTGCACCGCCAGTTCGCGCTGGAGACCGCGACCGCCGGGACCGCTGGCCGTGCAGGGATGCTGCTCGCGCTCACCGCCCCGACCGAGGCCGCCGCGGCGGCGGCGTTCCGCCACTGCGCCGAGCTCGCGGAACGTCCGGAGAACGCCGGGACACTGACGGAGGCCGGCCGGCTCTTCGGCCGGCTCACCCACCTCCTGGACGCCGTGACCGACCGCGCCGCCGACGAGAGGGCCGGGCACTGGAACCCGCTGACCGCCAGCGGCACCACCGACGCCGCGGCGCGGTCGCTGTGCCTGGACGCGCTGACCGGGCTGCGCCTGGCGGTCGACGAGCTCACGCTGGTCCCGTCCGCGGACGCGGCGCTGCTGCGTGTGCTCCTGGTGGACGAGCTCACGCATTCGGTGACCCGCACGTTCGCCGGTACCGCGCAGGCGGAGGGCGGCGGCTGGTGGCGCCGCCGGCGCGCCCGGCGCCCGGCGCCGGGCGCGCCGGCGAGCACGGCGGCAGGAGAGCTGGTGCGAACGCTGCGGAGACTGCTGCGATGCGTGTGAGGTCTGCGACTGCGACTGTGGGTGCTGAGATCGCGGCTGATCCCGGGACCGGTCGGACACGGCTGGCACCCCCGGCCGGCACCCCCGACCGATGATGTGTGACCAATCTCGCTAAATTGGCGGCCGCCGTTGGTGTTGGCCGGGCCTGGTCTCCCCGGGACACCTCTGACAGCCGCGACCGGCGCGTCCGAACGGGCCCAAATCAGGCTGTCCCTTACCAGGAGGGGCAACGATGATGCCACCCGCAGGTAGGAGGCATAGAGGGTGGCACAGCACACGTGGGACGGAGGCCACCGATCACGCGCATGTGATGGCCCGAACCGCGAGACTTGGGGACAACCGAACCAGTGAACCGGCGAGAGCGCTCCGAACCGGGCGCGCGCCCGAAGGTGGCCGACGCCGTCACCCGGCAGTGCCATGGCGAGAGGAGCCCGGCGTGACCGAGCAGGTCAGTAGCCTGACTGTCACCGACAACCGCACCGGTCGGACGTACGAGGTACCGGTGGCTGACGGCACGATCCGCGCCAGTGCGTTCCGTGCCATCAAGGTCGATGACGACGACTTCGGTCTCATGGCGTACGACCCCGCCTTCACCAACACGGCCAGCTGCCGCAGCGCGATCACCTACATCGACGGTGACGCCGGCATCCTGCGCTACCGCGGTTACCCGATCCAGGAGCTGGCTGAGAAGAGCAGCTTCCTCGAGGTCGCCTACCTGCTGCTGGCCGGCGAGCTCCCCACCTCGGACGAGCTCTCCACCTGGGAAGACGAGATCACGCACCACACCCTGGTGCATGAGTCGATCAAGAAGTTCATCGACGGCTTCCACCACGACGCCCACCCGATGGGCATGCTCGTGTCGACCGTCGGCGCGCTGTCGACCTTCTACCCGGACGCCAAGACGATCGACGACCCCGGCCTGCGCCGGCTGCAGATCGTCCGGCTCATCGCGAAGATCACCACCCTGGCGGCGTTCTCCTACCGGCACTCGGTCGGTTTCCCGTACGTCTACCCGGATAATGATCTTTCGTACGCCGGCAACTTCCTCAACATGATGTGGAAGGCCACCGAGCTCAAGTACGAGCCGGACCCGAACCTCGAGCACGCCCTCGACGTGCTGTTCATCCTGCACGCCGACCACGAGCAGAACTGCTCCGCCAACGCGATGCGGGCCGTCGGCAGCTCCCAGGCCGACCCGTTCTCCGCCGCGGCCGCGGCGATCGCCGCGCTCTACGGCCCGCTGCACGGCGGTGCCAACGAGCAGGTCCTGCGGATGCTCGCCGACATCGGCTCGGTCGAGAACATCCCCGCCTTCATCGCCCAGGTGAAGGACGGCAAGAAGAAGCTCATGGGCTTCGGCCACCGGATCTACAAGAACTACGACCCGCGGGCCCGGGTGATCCGCCAGGTCGCCGACGAGGTCTTCAAGGTCACCGGGACGAACCCGCTGCTCGACCTCGCGATGGAGCTCGAGCGGATCGCCCTCGAGGACGAGTACTTCATCTCGCGCAAGCTCTACCCGAACGTGGACTTCTACACCGGCATCATCTACCAGGCCATGGGCTTCCCGGTGGAGATGTTCCCGGTGCTGTTCGCGATCGGCCGGATGCCGGGCTGGCTGGCCCAGTGGGAGGAGGGCCTGCTCGACCCCGAGCAGAAGATCGCCCGTCCGCGCCAGCTCTACATCGGCTACGACGAGCGCCCCTACGTCCCGATGCACGTCCGCTCCGCGGCCACGGACGCCGAGACCGACCCGATCGCCGCTCAGGCCGCGCAGGCCGCCCCCAGCCGCCCGCTGCGCTGACTTTTTCAGTCAGTCAGGGTTTTTCAAGGGCCAGGGCGCGACGGCCGTTGGCAGGGCCGTCGCGCAGGACTAGCTCTCCACCGGCCCGCACACGTTCCACGGACCCGGGTGCCCCGCTCCCGGGTCCGTGGCGTTCGGGCCCGTCCCCACTCTCGCCCTTTGGTATCTCCCTCGCCGTTTCGGGGGTCGATGTCGGCGGATTCCATTCCGAAAGGGCGAGAACGAAACCAAAGGGCGAGCAGGCTGGCTGAAATGCCCGACTCGATCCGTCATACCTGGAGCCAGTGATTACCCGGCCGGAGTCCCGGAGCCGGCTCTGCCAAGCGATCGGGCCGAGGAGACACGTTGTCTCCTCGGCCCGATATCAGCACTCAGGTGCCAACCTCACGGCCGAACGCATCGGCCCCGGGAGGCGGGCCCCGTCCCGGCTACAGGCGCTCGACCACGTGGTCGATGGCGCTGGTCAGGGTCTCGACGTCCGACGGCTCGACCGCGGGGAAGCAGGCCACCCGGAGCTGGTTGCGTCCGAGCTTGCGGTAGGGCTCGACGTCGACCACGCCGTTGGCGCGCAGCACCTTGGCCACCGCGGCGGCGTCGACGCCCTCGAAGTCGATCGTGACGACGACCTGCGAGCGGTGCGCCGGGTCGGTGACGAACGGCGTCGTGTACGGCGTCTTCTCGGCCCAGTTGTACAGGATCGAGGAGGACTCTCCGGTGCGGCGCACACACCAGTCCAGGCCGCCGTTGCCCAGCATCCAGTCGAGCTGCTCGGCGAACAGGAACAGCGTGGACACGGCCGGGGTGTTGTAGGTCTGGTCCTTCGTGCTGTTGTCCAGTGCGGTCGTCAGGTCCAGGAAGGGCGGGATCCAGCGGTCCGTCGCCGCGATCTCGCCGAGCCGGGCGATCGCCGCCGGCGACATCAGGGCCGCCCAGAGCCCACCGTCGGAGGCGAAGCACTTCTGCGGCGCGAAGTAGTAGACGTCCACCTCGGTGAGGTCGACGGGCAGGCCGCCGGCGCCCGAGGTGGCGTCCACCAGGTGCAGCGCGCCCGCGTCGGCGCCGACGGGGCGGCGCACCGGCCGGGCCACGCCGGTGGACGTCTCGTTGTGCGGCGTGGCGTAGACGTCGACGCCGGGCTCGGGAGCCCAGTCCGGGTGGGTACCCGGCTCGGACCTGACCACCGACGGCGCGGCCAGGAACGGGGCGCCCTTGGTGGTGTCGGCGAACTTGCCACCGAACTCGCCGAAGACCAGGTGCTGGGAGCGCTCCCGCACCAGGTTGAAGGCGGCGGCGTCCCAGAACGCGGTGGCGCCGCCGATCCCGAGGACCACCTCGTAGCCCTCGGGGAGGGAGAACAGGTCGGCCAGCCCGGTGCGGACCCGTCCGACCAGGTTCTTCACCGGCTTCTGCCGGTGCGAGGTGCCGAGGAGGGAGGCCCCGCTCGCGGCGAGAGCCTGCACGGCTTCGGTGCGGACCTTGGAGGGCCCGCAGCCGAACCGACCGTCGACCGGGCGCAGTGAGTCCGGCAGGACGATCGTCGGGGCGTCAGGCATGGACATCCCCCAGCGGCCTCGGCGCGGGGCCGACGTAGCGGGCGGACGGGCGGATGAGCCGGCTGGTGCGCTGCTGCTCCAGGATGTGAGCGCTCCAGCCCGCGGTGCGGGCACAGGTGAACATGGACGTGAACATATGAGCCGGCACCTCGGCGAAGTCCAGCACCACGGCCGACCAGAACTCGACGTTCGTCCGGAGGGGGCGGTCCGGGTAGCGGTTGGTCAGCTCCTCGATCGCGGCCGCCTCGAGGGCCTCGGCCACTTCGTACCGGGTCGAGCCCAGGTCGCGGGCGGTGCGGCGGAGCACACGGGCGCGCGGGTCCTCGGCGCGGTAGACCCGGTGCCCGAAGCCCATGAGGCGCTCCTTGCGGTCCAGGGCGCGGCGGACGTAGCCGACCGGGTCACCGGTGCGCTCGACCTCGTCCAGCATCGCCAGCACGCGGGACGGCGCCCCGCCGTGCAGCGGCCCGGAGAGCGCGCCCACGGCCGCGGACAGCGCCGCGGCGACGTCCGCCCCGGTGGAGGCGACCACGCGGGCGGTGAAGGTGGAGGCGTTCAGGCCGTGCTCGGCGGCGGACACCCAGTAGGCGTCGACGGCCTGGACGTGCTTGGGGTCCGGCTCGCCGCGCCAACGGATCATGAACCGCTCGGTGATGGTGCGGGCGCGGTCGACCTCCTTCTGCGGCACGGCGGGCTGCCCGAGGCCGCGAGCCGCCTGCGCGACGAAGGAGAGTGCCATCACCGATGACCGGGCGAGGTCCTCACGGGCCTGCTCGGGGGCGATGTCGATCAACTGGCCGAAGCCCCAGTACGGGGCGAGCATGGCCAGCGCGCTCTGGACGTCCACCCGGATGTCGCCGGAGTGCACCGGCAGCGGGAACGGTTCGGCCGGCGGCAGTCCGGGTTCGAACGACCCGTCGACGAGCAGGCCCCATACGTGGCCGTAGTCGACCTTGCCGACGAGATCCTCGATGTCGACGCCGCGGTAGCGCAGCGCGCTGCCTTCCTTGTCCGGCTCGGCGATCTCGGTCTCGAAGGCGATCACGCCCTCCAGGCCCGGCTTGAAATCGCTTGTCTTCTCGGCCATCGAGTCCGGATCTCCGCTTCTGTCTCGGCCGGCCACGGGACGGGCCCTGCCGGGACCGGCCGACCGCGGCAACCGCGTGGCCGGCCAAGCTGCACGCCGACACAGCGGTCGTCGTGCCGTCCCGTTCCGCCGCTGTCCCGATACGCCGGATTCGCCCGTCGTTCGGTCGTCTCTCGCGCCCCACAGTCCTGCCACGACAGTCCTGCCACGACAGCTCTGCCTGCCACGACAGCTCTGCCTGCCACGACAGCTCTGCCTGCCACGACAGCTCTGCCTGCCACGACAGCTCTGCCTGCCACGACAGCTCTGCCTGCCACGACAGCTCTGCCTGCCACGACAGCTCTGTGTTAACGGCGCAATCGTCCGTCTGCATCCTGCCCTGTCAGACACGGCAACGCCACCGGACGGGGCGTGATGAGTCGCGTTCCGCACGGCCCGGCATCGCCTGTGCCGGGGCGGTTGCCGTGGTTTCGACCGATCACCTGGAGCAGGACCGTCCGAGGTGATGCCAGTCACATCGACGCAGGGTGCCACCGGGCTGCCAGGATCGGGGCATGGCCGCCCATCCGCCCGTGCACGAACCGCCCGTGCACGATCCGCCCGTGCCCGACCCGGCTGTGCAGCGGCGCGGCTACCACCCGGGCCGGTTCGACGAGCGGATGCTCGCTCCGACATGGCTCGAACAGTTTCAGGAATGGTTCACCGACGCCTCGGCCCCGGGGGCGGGGATCCGCGAGCCCAACGCGATGATCTTCTCCACCGCCGACGAGGCCGGGCGGCCGAGTTCCCGCACTGTCCTGATGAAGGGGTTCGACGCACGCGGATTCACGCTGTTCACGAACTACACCTCGACGAAGGCCCGCGAGGCCGCGGCGAATCCGTACGGGTCGTTGCTCTTCCCGTGGTACCCGCTGGAACGCCAGGTGATCGTCGCTGGCTCGATTGAACGCGTGTCACGGGCGGAGAGCGAGACCTATTTCCGGTCCCGGCCGCGGGGATCTCAGCTCGGGGCGTGGGCGAGCCACCAGTCCCAGGTGATCGACTCGCGCGCGGTACTCACCGAGCGGCTCGCCCGGCTGGGACAGAGGTGGCCGGCCGCCGAACCGGTGCCGACTCCCCCCTTTTGGGGGGGACTGCGGCTCGTCCCGACCTCGATCGAGTTCTGGCAGGGGCGCCCGGACCGCCTCCACGACCGTCTGCGCTATCGCCTAACCACTCTCCGTCGATCCTCCGGCACCACACCGGACGCCGGGCCGGGCGGCGCACCGAGCAGGCCCGCCGACGCCCCGGGATGGGTCATCGAGCGCCTGGCGCCCTGAAGGCGGGCGAACCGGTCTATATCGTCACAGTGTCCGAAATGCCAGCACTGTCATTCCAGGGTGACGGGCCGGCGGGCGCGCGGCCGCGATCCCGATTTGGCGACGGAGGCACGACACCGCCGGGGCGATACGCGATTAACACTGACGAACACCCAACGTTCCCGCTACGCCAGACCCGCCCACCTCGTGACGAACCAGGCATTGGTACCTTCCTGCGTGCAGTCATAACTGATCGGCAAACGCTGATCCGCGCCCTGCGTCGACGCGCCGCCCTCCGGCCCGTCGACGCTTCGGCGGGCGCCGACGGCGGGTGTCGCGGCGACCCGTCACAGTCGAGGGAGACGGATTCATGCGGATCACAAGAATGCGGGCCATGGCGGCCGGCGTTCTCGGCGCGGCCCTGATCTCAGTGGCCACGCCGGCCTCAGCAACCACACCGGAACCGACCCCGACGACGAGCGCCACGCCGACCGCGACGCCGACCCCGGACACGACCGGCGACATTCTCGGCGGCGCCCCGACGCCCACCGGCACCCCGACAGCCGAGGCCACGGCGAGCCTCGACCCGAGCGCCACGCCGAGCGTCGACCCCTCCGCCACGGCCAGCGCGGACCCGAGCGCGACCCCCGGCGTCGACGTGACCACCACGACGACCGGCACGCCCTCGCCCACCCCGAGCTCGGGGACGGGCGACCCCATCCTCGACGGGTTCCTGTCGCTGCTGCCCTTCAAGGTGCCGCTCGACAAGGAGATCGACGGCATCGAGGACTTCGACGTGAACCCGCTCGTCCTGACCTTCACCTGCGGCGCCCCGGGCCCTGAGTGGACGCTGCGGAACACCTCCGACAAGGCCCTCGGCTTCGGCTGGTTCGACACCAGCCTCGGCGCCGGGATCTCGGAGATCGGCCCCGGCCAGAGCCTGCCGCTGCAGACCCACGCGATGGCGGTCATCGCCTCCCCGTGGGACGCCGAGACCGGTTACCTCCTCGTGACCGTTCCGACCGTGGGCGTCTCGGACTGCGCCGGGACGGCCCCGCCGGTCGATCCCCAGGTCTCGCTCCCCGTCGCCGACCCGGCCGTGGCTACGGCGGTGCGGGCCGAGCCTTACTACACGAGATGACCAGCGGCGCCGGCATGACCACCCACGTCGCGACTCCTCGCCACGACGCGACGTCCAACCGCGGCCCGCTGCCCGGCCACGATCCGGCACCGGGTGGTGACAGTCTGGCCGAGGAGCGCCGGCCGGGACGTCGCGGTCTGGCCCGGGTGGGCACGGCGGCGCTGGCCGTCGTGCTCGGCGGCGTGATCCTCACCGGCTGCGGCGGGGACGACTCGACCGCGGCGTCCGGCCAGGTCCCGGAGCCGGTGCGCAGCCAGCTCGCCGCCGTCGCCGGCCTCGGGCAGGGCGCGAGCACCGTCGTGACCGCCACCGGCGCGAGTGTCGACGTCTACCAGGCACCGAACGCGGCGAAGCCGACGTCCAGCCTGTCGAACCCGAACGAGAACGGCGCGCCGCGGGTCTTCCTCGTCCAGGCGAAAATGCCGGGCTGGTGGCAGGTTCTGCTGCCCGTCGAGCCCAACGGGAGCTCGGGCTGGGTGAAGGCCGAGCAGGTGACGGCCAGCCAGACGCCCTACCGGATCGTCGTCGCCCGCGGCGCGCACAAGCTGCGGCTGTACAGCAACGACAAGATGATTGCGGAAGAGTCGGTGGCGATCGGCACCACCGACACCCCGACGCCCGGCGGGCGCTTCTTCCTGATGGAACTGCTGAAGCCCAGCAACCCGGGCGGCCCCTACGGGCCGTACGCCTTCGGGCTCAGCGGCTTCTCCACCAGCCTGGACTCGTTCGGCGGCCGGGACCCGGTGATCGGCATCCACGGGACGAACGAGCCCGGTTCGATCGGCCGGGACGTCAGCCACGGCTGCATCCGCCTGAGCAACGACGCGATCACCCGACTGGCCCAGACCGTCCCGCTGGGGACACCGGTGGAGATCATCGCCTAGGGCTTGGTGTGGTCTTCCCCGTGCCGTGCCACGGGTCGCGGGGGCGCGTGGGTCGGCGCAGCGTGGCGCCGCACTGCATGCTGCGCGGGGCCGGATGCCGCGCGGGGCCGACCTGGACCTGCGCGATCGCTCGTCCGGCCCTGGACGGGGCCGACGATCTCTTGAATCCGCAGGCTTGCGGGCGGGATCGCCTCGGGCCGCGACCGTGTGGCCCAGCGCCCCCTCCGAGCGCGGACAGACACGGCCGCGACCTCCGTGACGCGCCGGTACGGGCTGCCCTCCACATCCCGCACCGGCGCGACCACGTCCGGCGGAGCCCGTCACCTCCCCACCGGTCGGACGGGCGAGGAGTCGAGCCCGCCGTCTCCCTGCCCACATCAAGGGTGGCCAATCCCCACGGCGGGAACCGGCGGTCCGCAGAATCGGGCGCTGTCGGATAACCGACACGACCTTCACTTGCGGCACGACCAGTCGGCCCGATAGTGGGGCGAACCTGGCGATCCGCCGCGGACCCGCCCGGCCCGGTGGTGCCCGAGCCGGTCATGCCGGTTAAGCCGGTTAGTCGTGGTGTCGGGCTCGGGCGTGGCGGTCGAGGGCCTCCCGGCGTTCGACAGCGTGATCGACGACTGGGCGTGGGTAGCCGTTCGGCGGGCCGGCCGGGAGTTTCCACGGTTCGTGCACCGCGTCGGGCGGGAGGCCGCGCAGTTCGGGGACCCATCGGCGGATGTACTCCCCGGCGGGATCGAACTTGCGCCCCTGCGAGACGGGGTTGAAGACCCGGAAGTACGGGGCGGCGTCGGTTCCGGTGCCGGCCGTCCACTGCCAGCCGTGGTTGTTGGACGCGAGGTCGCCGTCGACGAGGCGCTCGAGGTACCAGCGGGCGCCGTGCGTCCAGTGGACGTGCAGGTCCTTGCAGACGAACGAGGCCTCGATCATCCGGACCCGGTTGTGCACCCAGCCCTCGGCGAGGAGCTGGCGCATGCCGGCGTCGACGATCGGGTAACCGGTGCGGCCCCACTTCCACGCCTCGAAGGTGTCACCGGGAGGCTCGTAGGCCAACGCGGCCAGGGTGTCGGTGAGGTCGGTCCGGGCCGACGAGGGGGTGCCGGCGAGGACGTCCGCGTAGAACTCCCGCCAGGCGAGCTCGGAGCGGAACTTCTCGGCCGAACCGGCCAGCCCGCCGCCCCCGCCAGCCGCACCGGCCCCGCCAGCGCCGCCAGCCCGGCTGGCCCCGGACCAGCCGGGTACGGCGTCTCCCGATTCGCTCGCCGTGGCCGTGGCCGTGGCCGTGCGCAGCGCGTCGAGGACGGTGCGCGGGTGGATGCAGCCCCATTTCAGGTAGGGCGAGAGGCGGGAGGTGACGGCCGCGGCCGGCTCGTCGCGGTGCGCCGCGTAGCCGGCCAGCGATTCGGTCAGGAAGGCACGCAGGCGCTCGTGTGCGGCGTGTTCGCCGGCCGGGGGTAGCTCGGTGCCCCCGAGCTCCGGATCCGCCGGGATCGGTTCGCTGCCGCCGTCGAGGTCGGCGGGCTGGAGCCAGACCGGATCCGCCGGGATGGCCGGCCCGCGCCAGCCGTGTTCCTTCCAGGCCCGGTAGAAGGGCGTGAACACCCGGTAGGATGTCCCGTCGGCCTTGCGCAGGCGGCCGGGCGCTACCGCGTAGGGCGAGCCGGTGCGCACGAGCTGCCGGCCGTCCGCGGCCAGGGCGCGTTCCACGAGTTTGTCACGGCGGGAGCCGTACGGACCGTGGTCGGCCGCGAGGTGGACGGTGTCCGCGGCGATCTCGCGGGCGAGCGCGGGAACGACGTCCACCGGGTCTCCGGTGCGCACGCCCAGCCGGCCGCCGAGCTGGGCGTCCAGGTCGCGCAGGCACCGGTGGAGGAACGCCAGGCGGACGGGACCGGACGGGCGCCGCAGCGCGTCGTCGAGGACGAAGAGAGCCAGCACCCGGCCGGACTCGGCGGCGGCGAGCAGCGCCGGGTTGTCGTCGAGGCGGAGGTCACGGCGAAGCCACCACACCGCCTGCGTCGAGGGGGGCGAGCTCATCCGACGGACGGTAGCCCGTCACCACGGGTCACCAACGGAGACCACTCCGATGTCACGCGAGGTCACGGCGTGGCATGGACCCGCGGTCAGAGGCTTCCTGCTGTGCTGTCGCGATGACGCAGGCGGTGCAGTGGGATCAGGGCGTCTCGGACGCGTGGTCACGGATCGCGCAGATCGGTCCCAAGATCCTGATCTTCGCGCTCGTCCTAACCGTCGGAGCCGTGGTCGTCCGCGGCGCGCTCCACGCCGCGGACCGGGTGCTGGAGCAGGCCGGCCTCGACGGCGCGCTCGACCGGGCCGGCGCGTCGCGGCTGCTGCGCTGCCAGACCGGGGTGATCAGGGGATGGCTGCTGCGGGTGGTGGCCGTGATCTGCCTGTTGGCCATCCTGCGTGCGGCGCTCGGGGTGTTCGGGCCGAGTCCCGCCGACCGGATGGCCGGCACGGCGCTGGCGCTGCTCGCCCGCGCGCTGCTCGCGGCCGTCATCGCGCTGCTCGGGCTGGCGCTGGCCGCCTGGGCGCGGCGCCTGGTCACCGAGTCGTTCGCCGGGCTGCGGCACGGCAACGCGCTGAGCCGGGCCGTCGCCGGGTTCGCCGTCCTCGCCTTCGGCAAGGCGGCGCTGGACGAGCTCGGCATCGGGACGTCGGTCACCACACCGCTGCTCTACGCAGTGCTCGCGGCCTGCACCGGAGTGGTGGTGGTCGGAGTGGGCGGCGGTCTCGTCCGGCCGATGCAGAGCCGCTGGGAGAAGATCCTCGACCGGGCCGAGGACGGCGCCGGAGAGGCCCGCGCCGCCTGGCACGCGAACCGGGGCGCGGCGCGGTGGGCACCGCCGAACAGCGCCGGCCAGAGCCCCCCGGGACGGCCGTCCACCCCGCCCGGCGGCACGCCCCCACCACCCGCGCCAGCCAGCCGTGACACAGCCACGCCGCCCTGCGGCACGCCCATGGCACCCCTCGGTGAGCCGGGGCCGGACCGCGGCGTGCCCGTACCCGACCCGGGTACGGCGGTGGCGCGCCGCACAGCGCCCCAGACGCGCCCGCACCCGGGGCCAGCGACGGAACCGGCGTCCGTGCCCACGCCGACTCCGGTGCCGCCGCGGGCGCCGGCGCCCACACCGGCACCGGCGCCCACACCGCGGCACCCGCCCGTCCTGCCACCGGGCGAGCGGGGAACGGCGTCCGAGCGGGGAACGGCGTCGGAGCGGCGTCGAACCCCGGCGCCGTCAGCGGTGCCCGTGCCACCGCCCCCGCCGGGAGCGCTACCGCGGGCCCCCTCGACGGCCGACGTGCCGGGACGGGTACCGTCCACGGATCCCGCACCCGCGTCGCCACGCACAACCCTGCCATCGCCGTCGGCGCTCCCCGGCACGCCGCCGACATCCCCTGTTCGGGGGGAGAACCAGCTCCCTGGCGCTGTTTCCGACTGACGTGTGGGTGTGCGTTCGGCGAACTGCGACGCGCCGCGCCGCCGGGTGGGGCACTCTGGGAAGGGAAGACTTCGGGTGGCGGCGCGGCGTCGGCGCCACGCCGCACGACGGTGGGAGACACCTACGCCAGGACGCAACGCGGACAAGCAGGACCTCGCGGGGGGCGACGCCGCACCGGCGTCGAGAGATTGCGAGCGAAGGGACATCTCGGTGAACGAGCCATCCGACATGGAACGTTCACGGCTGCTCCTCGGATGGCTGGCGGCTCGCAGGGCAGTGGACCACTGCCTGTCCGATCTGCTGGCCGCCGGCCCGGCCGGCGAACGACGGGTCCGCGAATCGCTCGCGAAGGTCGACGACCTGGAGACCCGCGCGCAGGTCGCGTTCGATCGCTACCGGAGCGCGGCCGAGTCCACCGAGCCCCGCGGGCTCGGCGCGGACCGCGCCCAGGCAACGCGGATCATGGACGCGAGCACCGCCGGCTCCGGGGCGGGGGCGGCCGAGGACGGTCGCGACAGAACCAGGATCGACAGGAGCAAGTCAGACAGGGGCAAGGTCGACAGCGGGGTGTCGGCGGTCCCGAGCGGCGATCCGCGCTCGTTCGACGTCGACTCGAGGAACGTCATGCCCCTGCACGTGAACCCGCGTGGCATGGCCCCGGCCGGAAGAGAACCGACAGGTGGGGAACCGGCCGTGCCCGAGCGCTGGTCCCCACGTGACCGGCCCCGCCTGAACGTGGTGCGGGCAAATGAGAACGACCTCGCACGTATCAGCCCTAACACTAAGAGTAATCAACGACACCGTTGACGCGCGGGCCTGTGGGCGGCGCGTCAGAATACCGGTCGTGTCGGCCGCCCGCAGCCGCCGCTTCGTCGCGGTACGGCTTCTCATGTCCCTGCTCACGGCATTGCTGGTCGTCGCCGGGTGCGGGCTCGCGGGCGGGGCCGGGCCAAGCGCCCGGCCCGGCCCGACGAGCGACGAGGGGACCATCCCCACCCCGCCGCCGACGATCGGTCCCGATGCCTTCGAGCAAAGTGGACGGGGTGGTCAGATCCGGCTGACGCTGCCGGACACGGGCACGCCGGGGCCGTACCCGCTGGTCGTGGCGCTGCACAGCCTGTACCACGATGGCACCGAGCCGCAGCACGGCTGGGGGCTCGACGCGCTCGCCCGGTCGGCCGGCTTCGCGGTCGTCTACCCCGACGGGCTGGGGATGTCCTGGAACGCGGGCACCTGCTGCGGCCCGGCCGCGGCCGCCAGCAGTGACGACGTCGGCTGGCTGCGTTCACTCATCGCGCACCTGGAGAGCAGGTACCCGATCGACCCGCGCCGGGTCAGCATCATCGGGCTGTCGAACGGCGGCATGCTGGCCTACCGCTACGCCTGCGAGCACGGGGACGAGCTCGCCGGGTTCGCGGTCGTCGCCGCCAGCCTGCAGACCTTCAACTGCACTCCGCCCGCGCCCGTAACCATGGTGTCGGTGCACGGCGGAATGGACGGCCACGTCCCGTACGCCGGCGCGCTGTGGTCCGAGGCCCTGCAGACGGGGATCACGCCCGTCGAGGTGAGCCTCGCCCCGTTCCGGGCGGTGGACGGCTGCCCGTCACCCACCCAGCCCGCCGACACCACGACCACCGGCGCGGACGGCCGTCCGATCGGCGCCACCGGAGCCCAGGTCGGGGCGGTGGACCCGGCCGGCTCCGGCACCGCCGGGCCAGCCGACCCGGCGATCATCGCCGCCGCCGGCCCCGGGCTGCTGCCCGCCACCACACCGCCGGCGGCCGGCCAGGCACCGCTCGGCCAGGCACCGCTCGGCCAGCCGCCGGCGACGGGACCGGGCGCGCCCGCGACCCAGCCGCCCGCGCCGCCCGTCCAGGCGCCGCCGGTGGCCGTCCGGCACGAGACGACCTGTTCGACGTCCGCCCGCCTCGTGCAGTACGTGCTGCCGGCGCTGGGGCACGGCTGGCCGCCGCTGACCGGCGCCGGCTCCTTCGACACGGCCGCCGTGCTGTGGGAGCTGCTGGGGCCGGCCCGCTCGGCCACCGCCGGCCCCCGGATCTGAGCGATCCCGCCCTGCCTGCCCCAGACAGCCAAGCCGGCCCCAGACAACCCCCAGACAGCCAAGCCGGCGTCAGACAACCAAGCCGGCGTCAGGCGGCTGAGCTGGCCTCAGGCGGCCGGCTGGAACGAGGCGCGCAGCGCGCCCATCATCGTGTTCAGTGACGCCGAGGCGTCCGCCGGAACCCTGGCGATGAGCACGTAGACCGCGCCGGGCGCCTCGCTCGTGCGCATGAGGTACGAGACGCGCTGGCCGTCACGGTCGTAGGAGCCCGCCAGTTCCTGCACGGTCGCGCCGGACGTGTCCGTCGCCGGGCCCGAGCGGTCCTGGGTCAGGCCCGAGACGCTGCCGAACTCACTGCCCTGGACCTGGCTGAGCGCCGTCGCGGCGTCCGCGCCCGCGACCCGGGCGACGCCGATCATCTGCGGGCCGTACTCGGCGGGTGTGCCCACCGCGCCCGCCCCCGGCTCCCCGAAGAACACACCGGTGTTGTCCCGTCGTTGCTTCCAGGTCGGCGGATGGGAGAACGTCGCCTTCTGGTCGGGGTCCGTGAAGGCCACCCAGTCCGCGGGCACCGCGGCCTGCGGCTGGCCGCCGCCCGCGGGGGCACCGGTGGACGGCGCGGGGGAAGCCGACGGGCCCGTGCCGGGCGTCGCCGTCGGGGGCGTGTTCGCCGTCGTCGCCGTATCGCCGCTCGGGCGCACCTTCTCCCAGATGACGCCGGCACCGACGCCCACCGCGAGGGCCACGCCGAGCACGACCAGGGCGATCACGAGGCGGCGCAGGAAGGGCCCGAGCCCGGCGCTCTCGCCGCCGTCCGGACCGTCGAGGCCGTCCCCGTCGTCCGGGAAGTCAGGTTCGCCGGGGAAGTCGACCTCGTCGAAGCCGCCCTGCCGCGGGGGCGCGGCCCGGCGCGGCCCGGTCCCGGCGGAAGCCACGCCGACGGCTCCCAGCACCTCGGTGCCGGCGCCCGTGGATCTGGCCCGGTCCTGCGGGCCGGTGCCGTCCTGGCCGCCGGCGCGCCGGGCGGCCCGGGCCCGCGCGCGCGGGCCGGTGCCGGGCATCGGGCCGCGGCCGTCGTCGTCAGCCGGGCCGTCCGGGTCGCGGTACGGCGTGTCCCGCGCGGGTCCGTCGCGGTATCCGCGTTCCTGGTCGCGGTAGGGCACGTCCCGCCGCCCGGCGTCGCGCGGGTCGGCGTCGGGCACCGCGACGTCGCGGTGTGCCATCTGCGGGTACGCCGCGTCCCGGTAGGCCGGGTCGGGACCGCCCCGGCGCGCGCCCGGGTCCGTCCCCGGGCGCGCGGCCGCTCGGGACGGCTCCGGCTGATACAGGTCCGGACGGGCGGCGCCGGCATCTACCGCGCTCCCCCGCTCGGGAGCCTGCCGCGGCGCCGGACCGGTCGACCCAGGCGGGCGCGTCGGGGCACGGCCGGCACCGGCGCGCGGCACCAGGGCACCGCGGACGGAGGTCGAGTCCCGGCGGGCACCCCCACCGCCCGGACCGCCCGGGCTGGCCGGGCCGCTCGGGCCGTCCGCCGACGGGTAGCCGCCCGTGGCGGGGCCGGGCGGCGGGTACGGGCCGGTCGCGGGGCCCGGGCCGCCCGGAGGATAAGGCGCGCCACCGCCCGCGGGCGGGCGGGCACCGGGACCGGGACCGGGACCGGGCGGCGGCGAGTACTGGCCTCCCGCCGGGCCTGCCGGCGGGTAGGGACCCCCGCCGGGGCCGGGGCCGTAGGCGCGCCCGGGGTCGGCGGCCGGCGGGTATCCCGGCTGCTGGTAGGCGCCGCCCGGCTGGGGGCCGTCGGGATATCCCGCGGGCGGGCCGCCCTGGTAGTGCGGCACGCCCTGGTGGGGACCGTTGGCGCGGGGATCGTTCCGGTACTGCTGATGCTGGTCCGGGCCGTCCCAGTAGCCGTCCGGCCCCGGGTCGTCCGGTGCGCCGGGCGGCCGTTCCCGGTAGCCGGGCCCAGCCGGATCCCGAGGGTCACCTCTCCACGCACCGTCCGTCACCAGACAACCTCCGATTCCGGGCCATGCAGGGAATACCCAGCGGATACCGGTGTATCACGCCGTTGCGGAAGTGTTGCGCGAGCCCCCTTGACATTCAGCCCACCTCGTGGCCCATTTCCCGACCTGCCGGGGAAGTCGGCCCGCCGGAGTTCGCCGGCCCCGGCTCATCGCGCTGCCGGCCGCCGCCACCGCCGTTAGTGTCCTCGCCATCACCGACGGCCGACGTCGCCGGCCGTCGCGGGCGGCACCGGCGGTCGCGGCACCCGGCCCGATGGTGTGGCGGGTGGGAACCACCGCGAACCACCCGATCGGGCGGTCACACACTCGGCACGGCATCGCGGGGAAGTCGACGTCCGGGGGGATGCATGAAGGGCTTCAGAGAGTTCCTGCTGCGGGGGAACGTCGTCGACCTCGCGGTCGCCGTCGTGATCGGCACAGCCTTCACCGCGGTGGTCACGTCGCTGGTCGCGAACCTCTTCACCCCGCTCATCGCCGCGATCATCGGGAAGCCGGACTTCGCACAGCTCACCTTCACGATCAACAACAGTGTCTTCTACTACGGTCGATTCCTGAACAGCCTCATCGCGTTCCTCTCGATCGCCGCGGTGATCTACTTTGTCGTGGTCGCACCGGTCAGCCGGATCAATGAGCGGCGACGGCGCGGCCAGACGTCCCCGCTGGACGATCCGACGCTCACGGACGAGACCCGGCTGCTGACCGAGATCCGGGACCTGCTGGCGGCCGGGCGACGGTGAACGACACCGGCACCGGCACCGGCACGCCGGGGGACGCGGCAGGCGCCGCGGGTACGGAGGCCGGCCACGGTCAGCAGCCAGGCGGAGTGCCCGGCGGAGCCGGCACCACGACCAGTCCAGCGCCGTGACCAGCCCAGGAGCGCGCGACCCGGCCGCCCTGCGCGCGGGGCCGGCACCAGAGCCGGGGCCACGGGCCGGGGCCACAACGGATGCCATTTCCAGACTCGGGCAGGATGTCCTGGAGCGGACACCCTTCGCGGCGCCGACTAAGCGGAACGTAGGTTGGAATTCAGGAATCGCTCAGGGTCCCGGGGGAAAGTGCTTACCATGACTGCCACGCACGACGCCCGGTCCCCTTGGGCTCCGCCCGACGACGCGCCGGAGCGGACCAGGGCCGAGGCGAACAGTTCGGAGGGGTCGGTGGACCCACGGTCGAATCCCGTCGAACATCAGCAGTACCCCGGTACGCCGCCGGCCGGGCCCGGCCCGAGCCGTCCTGACCAGACCGGCGGTTTTCCGGCGGGCCCCCCGCCGGCGCCGCACCCGGCCGGCCCGGCGCCCGGCACGGGCGCGCCCGGTGGGCCCTACGAGCCGGGCCCGCAGCAGGGTTCCCGGCCGACCGCGCCCTACGCCCAGACCTCCGGCTGGGCCGACCCCCGCTCCACCGCCGGCGCTGGTGACAGCACGCAACGGGTCGACCAGGGCGGCCCGGCCACCGGCCAGGGCCAGGGCCAGCAGCAGTCCGGCGCGTGGTGGAACCCCGGGCATCCCGGCTGGGGCGCCCCGGTGCCGCCCGGAGCGGCTTCCGGCGGTCAGGCACCCGGTGGCCGGGCGCCCGGGTCACCGGGCGGCTCCGACCCCTACGGGCGGTTCACCCCCGCGAAGCCGAACCCGGCGCCCATGCGCCGGCGTCGGATGATCGCGGCCGCGCTGGCGATCGCGCTCGTGTCGGGCGGCATCGGCGGCGGCGTCGGCGCACTCGTCGCCAGCGACGACTCCCCGGCGGTGGTGACCTCCTCCGCCGGCCTGCGGCAGTCGACCGGCACGGCCGGCGTCTCTCCGGCCGCGGACAACACGGTCGCCGCGGCCGCGCAGGCGATCCTGCCCAGTGTCGTGACGATCGCCGAACAGTCCAGCCAGGAGTCGGGCACCGGCTCCGGGACGATCATCCGCGCGGACGGCTACATCCTCACGAACAACCACGTGGTGTCCGGCGCCTCGCAGGGCGGCACCCTCACGGTCACGATGCAGGACGGCCGGACCTTCGACGCGCAGGTCAAGGCGACCGACCCGAGCTCCGACCTCGCCGTGGTCAAGATCGACGCTACCGGCCTGCCCGCCGCCACGTTCGGGGACTCCGACGCACTGCAGGTCGGCGAGCTCGTCGTCGCCGTCGGCAGCCCGCTGGGCCTCAACGGGACGGTCACCTCCGGCATCGTCAGCTCGCTGCACCGGCCCGTCCGCACCGGCGACGCGACCGTGCGGGACCAGCAGAACACCGTCCTGGACGCGATCCAGACCGACGCGCCCATCAATCCCGGCAACTCGGGTGGGCCGCTGGTGAACAGCAAGGGCGAGATCATCGGCGTGAACACCGCAATCGCGACGGTCGGCGGCAGTTCACCCTTTGGTGGTAGTCAGCAGTCCGGAAACATCGGGGTTGGTTTCGCGATTCCGGGCAACTACGCGGAGAAGGTCGCCGGCCAGCTCGTCGACAACGGCGCAGCGCAGCACCCCTATCTGGGTGTGAGCGCCTCCACCGCCGACGAGAACACCCGGTCGACGGCCGCGAGTGGGACGGGCGCGCAGATCCGCTCCCTGGTCAGCGGAGGCCCGGCGGACAAAGCGGGCCTGCGCGTAGGTGACGTCATCACCAAAGTGGGGGATCGCGCCGTCACCGACGTGGATTCGCTGATCGCCGCCGTCCGGTCCTACGAGATCGGCAACCAGGTGCAGGTCACCTACCAGCGCGACGGCTCCAGCCAGACCGCGACGGTCACGCTGCTCGAACAACCGCCCAATTCCTGATCACCACACTGACGATGGTTCTCGGGAATACCAGGCGGTTTCTTCACCAGTCGCCTGGACCGGTCCGGCCCCGGCGATGCCGGAGCGGATACGTCGAAGCTGCCTTCGTATAAGGTGGTCAGCGCGCCCGACGAAGTGGGATACGACACCACGATCAGCGTCAAGCTGACCGTGGTGTCGAGCTGGCGACAAAAGATCTTCCCAGCATTCACCCCAACAGGATGACGCACCTCCTACTATTGACCTGCCTGACCGGTGACCAGGCCGGCACCACAATGGTTGGGAGCCTGGTCCCGATGCCGAGGTCAGGAACGCCGTCACGGGGAGATGCTGAGCGGATGAACGACGACGCGGACCTGGTGGCGCGGGTTCGGCGCGGCGATCGTCAGGCTTTCGATGACCTGTACAACCGCTACGCCGACGACGTCTTCTCGATGTGCCTGCTGATCCTCGGCGACCCGACGGTCGCGCGGGCGGCCGCCGGCACCGCGTTCGCCCTCGTGGCGAGGACGAGGCTCAACCCGCTCTCGGACCCGACCCGACTGCGCCCCTGGCTGCTGGAGCTCGCCCGCGGCAGCGCGCTGGCCTGGTCGGGATCCCCGCAGGCGCGCAGCGTTCCCGTCCCGCACGGCGTCTCACCCGAGGAGCTGCTCGACGGCGCCGTGGTGCCCGCGCCGGCCAGCCTGCGGGCCGGTCTGGAGCGCACCTTCGACCGCGCGGCCGTCGCCGCCGAAGCCGCCGCGGCGGCCGCGAGCCGCCGAGCCGCCGAGCGCGCCGGCTCCGAGTTCGCCGGTACCGAGCCTGCGGGCGTCGCGTTTGCCGGAGTCGACGACCTGGCCGCCGCGGCGGGCCTGGCTGCTGGCGGGGTGCCGGGCCATCCCGGTGCCGCCGCCCCGAGCCGCCCGGCCGTCCCGGCCTTCACCGCCTCGGCCTTCCCGACCCAGGACCGCCGCGGTCCGGCACCGGTCGCGGACGGTCGCCCCACGGGCGGCTACGCCCCTGAGGACGCCGTAACCGTCATCTCGCCGTCCACCGGGCAGTTGCGCACGCAGCGCCAGGACGACCAGCATGAGCAGACCATGGCACCGGCCGGTGCCGGTGCCCAGGACCGGTACGGGAACGTCCTCCCGCTGATCCCCGTGGACCGCGCCTACCCGGGTGACGCCGCGGGGTCCGGCGGGTTCGCCGACTTCCGGGCCCGGCCCGCGATCGCCGTGGCTGCCGCCCTGGTCGTCGCCGTCGCCGGGCTCACCGCCGTCATCTCCTGGCCCGCGGGCGAGGCCGCGCTGGTCGCCGACGGCGGCCCCGGCATCGTCGCGATCGCCCCCTCGGCGCCACCCGGCCCCCTGCCGACGATCGCCCGGCCGCCGGTCGCGTCCGAGGCGCCCTCGCCCACTGTGGTGCCGACCGTCGCGGGCGCCTACACGAGCCGTCCCGGTGTATCCCGACCCGGCCAGGTCGTCCGCGAGGTCGACACCGGCCAGCGCGGCGCCGACCAGCCCGCCGCACCACCCGCGCCGGCCCCGAGCACACCGCCGCCGCCCACCACGAACGCGCCCGCGCCACCGCCGACGACCCCGCCGACGACACCGCCCGCGACGACCGGCCCCACCACGACCCCCGGCCCGACGACGCCGCCCCCGGCCACCACGGCACCCCCGGCCACGGGCACCCCGACGACGCCGCCGGACGGCGAGGCTCCCACGCCGCCGCCGGCGACGACCTCCGAGCCCGCCCCGCCCCCGAGCACCGCTCCGGCCCCGGCGCCGCCGACCAGTGAGGCACCGGCCCCGGCGACGACCGCACCGGGACCGGCCGGCGACCAGCGCCTCCCGTCGGGCGCCCAAGACGTGCAGAGCCCGGTCCCGGTCTAATCCCGAGTCGGAAGTAGCTCAACCGATCGGAAGTAGCTCAACCGAAGCGCGTTGCCTCAGCCAGTCCCTACGCGGCCGAGGCAACGGAGCGGGCGGAGTTCAGCGGACGTCGTAGAAGACCGTCGTCACGTACTGGTCGAAGTCGTTGATGCGCAGGGTGAAGCGGAGCTGCCACTGGCCGGGCAGGGGCACGCCCACTCCCTCGGCCACGGCGTGGCCGTCAGCGACCTCCACCAGCGGGACCTGTAGGGGGCCGACACCCGCCGAGGGCAGGCTCAGCTCCCCGCTGGCCTCGACCAGCCGCTGCGGCCGGCCCTGCGGGTCGTAGGTGTAGACGTGCATCGTCTGCGCCCCGGTGCGGGTGGGCGAGACGTTGATGTCCACGGTGAGCGGGCCGGCGACGGTGGTCCTGGCGAAGGGCGGGGCGTAGGAGTCCCGGCCCGGGATGGTGTTCACCAGGATCGCTGTGACCGCCAGGACCACGGCACCGATCAGGACCTCGAACAGCACGCCACGGCGCAGCCCGGTGAGGGCGATCGAGGTGACCTGCGGCCCCGGCTCGGGGTGGTAGTGCCGGAGCACCCAGCGCCTGGCGAGGAACCCCAGCCCGAGCGCGCCGAGGACGAACCAGAGCTTGTAGAGGAGCAACCGGCCGTAGGTCGTGTCGAACAGCGCCCCGAACTCGCCGATCTCCCGCCAGGTCTGGAAGGCCCCGGTCAGGACGATCACGGCGATCGCGATCGTCGCCGTCCTCGACCAGCGTGGCAGGACATGGGCCAGTTCGACCGCGTGGGCGGGTGGCACGGGCTCGCCTTCGAGGCTCGCGTCGCGGCCCACGCCGTCATCGCCAGTGTCATTGCCGGTGCTGCTGCCGTGGCCGTCGCCCGCGCCCTGCCCGGACCAGCCGAGCAGGGTCAGGCCGAGCACGCACAGCCCGCCCAGCCAGATCGCCATGGCCGCGGTGTGCAGGGTCACGCTGGCCGTCGCCAGCCAGACCGTCTCCCCCGCGCTCGCGTGGCCGATCATCGCCATGGTCACCACAAGCGCCAGGCCGAGGCCGGCGAGCTCCACCAGTCCCCGGCGGCCGGCCCCGGACGGGTGGCGAACTCCGTCGTCGCCCGGTTCGATCATCTCCGGGTCGCGCAGCCGGCGCAGCAGCGGCACGGCCAGCAGCAGCGCCAGCACGCGGATCGCCAGGAGCTGACCGTAACGGCCGTCCAGGGTGGTGGCCAGCGGGTCACCGCGGAAGATGCCGGAGATTCCGGACCCGGCCGTGTAGGGCCCTTGAAAGAGGAGCATCCCGACCGCGCCGACGAGGCTGAGCAGCCAGCCGGCCGCGATCAGCCGGACCGGGGCGGAGCGGCGCCCCCCGGCGGGCCACAGGACGGCCACGAAGAAGGTGGCGCCGATCAGCAGCGCAGCCCCGGCGAACGCGATGAACCTCGCCGTGCCCAGGGCCACCCCGACCACCCGGGACCCGCCGCCGCCCGAGGGCAGGGCAGCCGCTGCGCCGGCGTCGGGCGGGCCTCCGACCCCGAACGCGAACGCGCCGCCGACCGGGTGGCTGTCCGCGGAGACGACTCGCCAGCTCACCACGTACGTGCCCCGGCCGAGCCCGGCGCGCAGGGCGACGGTCGCCTGCGACGCCGCCGCACCGGCGTGCGCGCCGCCTTCGTCGGCGCGGGCGCCGGCGGTGTCCAGGATCCGGATCGAATCGGACTTGACCGAGACGGACTCGCTGAACGTCAGGGTCACCCGGGCGGGAGCGGTGTCGAGGGCCGCTCCGCCCACCGGGTCGCTGCCGGTGAGCACCGCGTGCGCCGACGCGGGCAGCGCCATGCCCAGCATGGCGACGGCGGCGAGCGCACAGACCGCCAGCACCCTGCGGGCGCCTACGTGGCGGCGGGAGGGCTCGCCGGCGCGCCGGCGGCCGGCGCCACGCTCCAAGCCCCTTCGTTCGGATCCGGTCATGATGTTCCGTTCCGGGTGATGTTCCGCCCAGGGCGGGGGTGTCACCCCGGCCGGCCGGTGTCTGCGAGTGCGGGGTGCCTCCCACCGGCGGGTGGGAGGCACCCCGCGGGGTCAGGCCCGCCGGCGGGTCGTGATCAGTGCGAAGGCCCCGGCGGCCAGCCCGAGGACTCCCAGCACGAGCCCGGTGATCCCGAGCGCGCGTGCCGTGCCGTCCGACGTGGAGTCCGATTCCGTGGCGGCCGTGTACTCGATGCTGGCGGTGTCGTCACCGTCGTCGTCGTGGCCGGCCGCCGCGGCGGCGGTCAGCGTGACCGTCGGCGCCGGGTGCTCCAGCTCGGCGGCACCCGCCGCCGCGACATCGACCCAGCGGACGACCTCGCCGTCCGAGTAGGTCTGCAGGGTCTTGAAGACGACCTGGTCGCCCTTCTCCGGTAGCGGGCCGGCCGAGACGCTGAAGGTGTCGAACTCGCCCGGCTTGATGCCGCCGCCGTCCTGCGCCGTCCAGGTGATCCGGGTGACGATCTCGCTGACCTGGCTGCCGTGCACGGTGAGCGGCGCCGGCGGCGCGCCCTTGGTGACCTTGTACGTCCAGCCGGGCTTGGGCTGGACGGTGACCGACGCGATCGGCGCGTCGGTCGGGAACTGCACGTCGATCCCGGTGGTGGACGCCGTGTCGCTCTCGGTCGGCACCTTGAACGACAGGGTCGCGTAGCCGCCCGCGGCCGCCTCCGCCGGCGACACGGTGACGTGCGCGGACGCCGGCACGGCGAGCGCGATGGTGCCCGCCGCGGCGGCGAGCGCGCACAGGACCCCACGGCGGAGCCGGGCTGTGCGGATGGTGCGGGACATCGGAGTCCTCCTCGAAGGCCGGTCGGGCCTTCCGTTGGTGATCGGATTTGCTGACCCGAGCACCGGGGTCGTCTCGGCACGGCCGGCGGCGCCGACGCGAAGCGGCGGGCGCGGGCCCAGGCGGCACGGCCACGAACAGCACCGCCGAGGACAGCACCGTCAAGGACGGCGACGTCAGGACACGGCAGCGTCACGACGGCCGCATCGCAGGCCGCATCGTCGCGAGCGGCGCGGACCTTCCGGACGCGTGCGTGCCGGCTTCCGCCGTGCGCTGTCAGAGCGCCGGTCGGAGACTCGACCCCGGTCGACGGGTCGGCGGCCCGCGCCGTGCGGCGTCGGTTCCGAGCAGGAGGACATGAGCGTGCCACCGGATCCCCGGACCGGCCCCGCCGCCGGCGACCCGCCCGGGCATCGAGGTCACCGGCGCGGCGGCGACCCGCGGCCGCGCCGCCGCGGCGAGCGGCACGATCCGCCCCGCGGCGCGCAGCCGGGCGAGCACGCTGGACGTCATCCGCGCCACGGCGGTGACGGCGCGTTCCACCGCCAACCGCAGCGCCGCGGTGGACCACAGGCGCCGCTCGCACCGGTGCAGCAGCACGGCCACGCACGACGCGGCGCAGGCGTGCCCGGCAACCATCGACCCGCCGGGAAACAGGGAGGCCACCAGGTGCTCACCGACCCCGGGCCCCACCACCGCGACCGCGGTCGGTGCCGAGCCGGCTCCGCCCGCTCCGGGGGGGTGGTGCGTCGCGAGAACGAAGGCGGTGTGCAGCGTGGCCTGCGCGGCCAGGACGGCCCCGAGGATCTGCCCCAGCACGCGTTCCCGGTCGGCGAGGCCGTAGGCGACCCGGGTGAGAAGCCCGGCGCCGGCCGCGACCAGCAGGGCGGGTGGGCGTTCCCCGCCCGCGGCGACGTGCGCCGCGAGCGCCAGGCAGGCCGAGGAGACACCGAAGACGGCCGCTCTCGCGAGCCTGCTCGTCCCCGGCATACCTGTCACAGTCAGCAAGCCTGCCATGCGGGGACGTCACTGGCGCCAAGGACCACATTCCTTGTCACGGGACGGACACCCCGGATACCCCCGGCACCTCCGGCGCTCCGGATGAAACGGACATCTCGGGCTGACGCCGCAATGTCAGCCACACCGCGAGCCCCAGCCCCGCGCCAGCGCCCAGCGTCACCGCGGTGACCACCCGGACCACGAGCACCGGGCCGACCACCGGCGTGCCCGAGCGGACGAACACCCCGAGATCGGGCAGGCCGCCGAGGACGGCGATCAGCAGCCCGGCGCTCACCGCCAGGTAGAGCCCCGTCGGCGAGCGCCGGACGACGAGGACCGCGCCGGCCAGGGCGCCCGCCCACACGGCGATCTGCACGGCGTTGCCCCAGACGAAGGCGTCGAGGCGGCCGTCCGCGTTCGCCGCCGCGACCAGCGCGGAGTGCGTCGCGTCGGCCGCGACGAGACCGGCCAGCACGGCCGCGAGCGGCCACCGCGCCTGCCGGAGGAGACCCAGCGCGGCGGTGCCGGCCAGCACCGCGACCGTGCCCGCCGCCCACGGCAGCGGCGACGGGCCGGGGATCCACTCGAGCGTCCCCGTGTAGACGGCCTGCCGCCCATTCGCCGTCAGCGGGACGGACCAGTCCTGGATCCGGTGCCGCTGGTCCGGCGCCGCGCGCACCGCGGGCGGGTCCGCCGACCCCATCCAGTGGACCCGGTGGTCGTGCCAGAACGCCTCGACGCGGCCGCCCTGCGCCGCGGAGACCCGCACCCAGTCCGGCGGGGCCGACGGGTCGACCACGTCGGCCGGGCCGGGGTCGTCGCCGGTGCGGCTGGCGTTGAGGTACGTGGCCGAGGAACGCCGGTTCTCCCACACTCCGCGGGTGTCGAGGCGTAGGTAGGGTTCCTTCTCGTATCCCTCGACGAGGATGGGAAAGCCCGCCGTGGCCACCAGCCGCACCCGGTTCCCGTTCTCGACGACGCTCAGCCGCACACCGGGTACGGCCGGGTCCCCGGTGAGCGTGGTGTGGTAGTTCGTCGGGCCGGCCCCGCCGACGGTGTGCGCGGACGCCGGGCGGGCGAGCGCGACCAGCCACAGCGCACCGACCAGGAACGCGAGAAGGGCCGCACCCGCGCCCCGGGCCAGGGCGGGTATGAGGCGCGCCGTCCGGGAGGTGGTCCGAGGGGTGATCCGAGCACTGACCATGACGGTCTGAGCGTACGGTCGCGCGGAACATGACGAGACGGTTTCACCCGGCTCCGACAGTTTCGGCCCACTGACAGTTTCGGCCCACACCGGCGGTTTCGGGGATGGAAGGTTGAGCACGGGCATGGACGCCAGCAGCGAGGCGGGCACGACCGCGAGCCCCGCCGTGGGCCGCGTCGTCCGGCTCTTCCGGTACCCGTTGAAGGGGATGACACCCGAGGCGCTCCCGGAGGTGCCGCTCCATCCGGGCGACAGCGTCCCCGGTGACCGCATGTTCGCGCTCGCCCGCCCGGACACGATGTTCGACGAGGAAGACCCCGAGGTCCTGCCCAAGACCCGTTTCGTCATGCTCCAGAAGGACGAGGCGCTCGCGCGGATCCGCAGCTCGTTCGACCCGGCGTCCGGGATGCTGACCTTCGGCCTGTGCGAGCAGGCGGCACACACCGGCGACGTGCCTGGTGACGGCCCCGGCGACGGGCCCGGTGGCGGCCCCGCTGCCAGGCCCGGTGACGGGCTCGTCGACGTGCGCCGGGTCGACCTGAACACCCCGGCCGGGCGCGCCGAGTTGGAGGACTACGTCCTCGCGGTGCTCGGGTCCCGGCTCGGCGGCCGGCCGCGGCTCGTCGCCGCCCGCGGGCGGCACCGCTTCACCGACACGGGTGCCGGCGGGGACACGTTCATGCACGCCGTCTCGGTGATCAATCTCGCCTCCGTCCGGGATCTCGCGGAGCGGGTCGGCGAGCCCGTCGACCCGCTGCGGTTCCGGGCGAACGTCTACATCGACGGGATCGCACCGTGGGCGGAGCTCGGCTGGGCCGGCATGGAGCTCGGCCTCGGCGCCGCCCGCGCGCGCGTGCTCGCACGGACGCCACGCTGCGCGGCGACGACCGTCAATCCCGAGACGGGGATCCGTGACATCCGGATACTCAAGGAACTCTCCAGCAACTACGGGCATACCGACTGCGGGGTCTACGTCACCATGCTGACCGAGGCGATCCTGCGCCCGGGCGACCCGCTCACGCCGCCGGACGGACGCGAGGAGGATGTGCTGTGCGGGTCGTGATCGCGGAGGACTCCGTGCTGCTGCGCGAGGGAATCCGCCGCCTGCTGACCGACGCCGGCTGCGAGGTGGTCGCGACGGTCGGGGACGGCCCCGGCCTGGTCACCGCGATCGTCGAGCACCGGCCCGACGTCTCGGTGGTGGACGTGCGCATGCCGCCGTCGCACCGCGACGAGGGGCTGCGCGCCGCGATCTCCGCGCGGGACAAGGTACCCGGTACGCCGGTGCTCGTCCTGAGCCAGTATGTGGAGAAGCAGTACGCCAGCGAGCTGCTCGCGGACGGCGCGGGTGCCGTCGGCTACCTCCTCAAGGACAGGGTCGCGGACGTCCGTGAGTTCGTCGAGGCGGTGCGGCGCGTCGCCGCCGGCGGGACGGTGATGGATCCCGAGGTGGTCGCGCAGCTGCTGGTGCGCAGCCGCCGCAACGATCCGATGGCCACGCTCACCCCGCGCGAGCGCGAGGTGCTGGGGCTGATGGCCGAGGGCCGGTCGAACACGGCCATCGCCGCTGCGCTCGTGGTGAGCGCCGGCGCGGTGGAGAAGCACATCTCGAACGTCTTCGCCAAGCTGGGGCTGGAGTCCTCCGGGACGGACCACCGCCGGGTCCTCGCCGTCCTCACCTACCTCCGGGAGTCCTGACCTCCGGGAGTACCCACCTCCGGAGTCCTGACCGGACCTGCTGCGGGAATCCTGCCGAGGCCCATCTCGGGAAATGCTGACCGGCGTCCATTTCGGACGTCCGGAAACCGCCGAACGGGCCGCCGATGGCCCGCGTTCGGCGACCTCTACTTTTGGGTGGCCCAGTCCCTTGCGTGCCGGGTCACGCACCCGAGATGTTGGTGGAGGTCGCCATGACGGTCAGTGCGTCCCCGGAGCCCGGGACGATCCCGGCGCGACCGGCGCATCCCCTCGAACCGCTGTCCGCCGCCGAGATCGGCCGGGCCACCGCGATCCTGCGGGCGAGCGAGAAGCTCGGGCCGGAGTTTCGTTTCGTTTCCGTCGAACTGAACGAGCCACCAAAAGCCGCCATGGTGTCGCGCGAGGCCGAGCGGGACGTCGGCGAGGAGCTGGCCGCGCCGGACCGGCAGGCGTTCTGCGTCCTGCACGAGCGCGGGGCGCGGCTGACCCACGAGGCCGTCGTGTCGCTGTCCGCCGGGACGGTGGTGGAGATGTACGCGGTCCCCGGCGTGCAGGCGGCGATGATGATGGAGGAGTTCCTGGCCTGCGAGGACGTCGTCCGTGCCGACCCGGACTGGCAGGCGGCGATGCGCAGGCGCGGGGTCACCGACTTCTCCCTCGCGATGATCGACCCGTGGTCCGCGGGCTACACCGGGCGTGAGGACGACCCTGCCCGGCGGCGCATCGCGCGCCCGGTGACGTTCGTCCGCTCCGGGCCCGGCGAGAACGGCTACGCCCGGCCCGCGGAGGGACTGCAGGTCGTCGTCGACCTCGAGGCGATGGCCGTCATCGACGTGACCGACCACGGCCAGGGCCCGGACGGCCCCGTGCCGCTGCCGCCGCGCCCCGGCAACTACGCACCGGCGCTGATGACGGCCGCCCCGGAGAACGTCCCCGCGTTCGACCGGCTGCGCGACGACCTGCGCCCGATCGAGGTCACCCAACCGCGCGGCGCCAGCTTCACCGTGGACGGGTACGCCGTCCGCTGGCAGAAATGGGACCTGCGCATCGGTTTCACCCCGCGCGAGGGCCTCATCCTGCACCAGGTCGCGTACACCGACCGGGGCCGGCGGCGGCCGATCCTGCAGCGCGCGTCGGTGTCGGAGATGTTCGTCCCGTACGGCGACCCGGCGCCGACGCACCGGGTGAAGAACGTCTTCGACATGGGCGAGTACGGGGTCGGGGTGATGGCCAACTCGCTGCGGCTCGGCTGCGACTGCCTCGGTGACATCCGGTACTTCGACGCCGTGGTGAACGACTCCGACGGTAACCCGGTGGCGATCCCGAACGCGGTGTGCCTGCACGAGGAGGACACCGGCATCGCCTGGAAGCACACCGACTTCCGGACCGGCCAGGTCGAGGTTCGCCGCATGCGCCGGCTGGTGATCTCGATGATCTGCACGGTCGGGAACTACGAGTACGGCTTCTTCTGGTACCTCTACCTGGACGGCTCGATCGAGTTCGAGGTGAAGCTGACCGGGGTGATCTCGACCGGGGCGGTGCGGCCGGGCGAGTCGCCGTCGCACGGGGTGCTCGTGGCGCCCGGCCTGTACGGGCCGCATCACCAGCACTTCTTCAACGTGCGCCTGGACCTGGAGCTCGACGGCGGCCCGAACTCGGTGCACGAGATCGACTCGGTGCCCGACCCGATCGGCCCGGACAACCCGACGGGCGTCGCCTGGCGGACCCAGGACACGCTGCTGGACTCGGAGCGCCACGCCCAGCGCAGGGTCGACCCGTCCGTCGCGCGGTTCTGGCGGATCACCAACCCGCGCGTCGAGGGCCCGCTCGGCCGCCCGGTGGCCTACCGGCTCGTCCCGGGGCACACGGCGCCGTTGCTGGCGCATCCCGACTCGCACCAGGCGGCGCGCGGGCGGTTCGCGTCCCGCAACCTGTGGGTGACCGCGCACGACGAGCGGGAGCGGTACGCCGCCGGCCGCTACCCGAACCAGAACGCGGGCAACGAGGGCCTGCCGCAGTACGCGGCCGCGGACCGGCCGGTCGCCGACACCGACATCGTCGTCTGGTACAGCTTCGGGGCGCACCACGTCGTGCGCCCGGAGGACTGGCCGGTGATGCCGGTCAGCCGGATCGGCTTCGAGCTGCGCCCGGACGGCTTCTTCGACGGCAACCCGGCCCTCGACCTGCCCCCGGCCGAGCACCTCGCCGGGCACGCATCCGGGCACCTCGCCGGGCAGGCTGCCGACCCCACTGCCGGGCACGCGGCCGGTTGCGCCGGCGGGCAGCCGGGAGACCACACAGCAGACAACGCGGGTGGCAGCTCGGACGAGCACGTCGGTGGGGCCGCGGACGGGCCCGGTCGTGCTGTTTAGCCGGGGCGTCGGCGGGCGGGCGCGCACGCGACACGCCCCGGCCGGAAGGGACGGCTTGCCCCGGAACGGGGGTAGCTGCCCTAGGCTCCCGGAGTTGTGAGTCCCGTTCTCGCCACGAACCGGGCCGGGAACCTCGTCCGTGCTCTGATCACGATCGCCCTGCTGGCCCTGATCATGCGTACGGCCTACCTGCTCTGGGTCTTCCACACGCCGGCCTGGACGTCACGCCCCCACGACATCCACTACTGCGGTGGATGGTACGAGCGCCAGGAGACTGCGGATGTCTCCGGGGCCCAGGCACGCAAGCTCGCCGGCGGGCGGCTCAAGCAGGTCATGCGCTCCCCCGTGCTTCGGCCCATCGCGGCCTACCGGCCGGGGTCGGCGTGCCCGCGCTACGTCTTCGCCAAGGTCGGCGAGGACACCTACGTGACCTACGAGATCACCAACGACTGAGCCGGGCCCGCACCGCCGCCGCCAGGCCCCGGACCTGGAGCGCGGGAAGCGCCCGGCCCGGCGTCACTGGTGGCTGAGCCTGCCCACCGGCCGTGCCGCGGTGTGCACGTGCACCCGGGCGTGGATGGACGTCCGCTGCGCCAGCGCCGCGCGCACGGCGCGGTGCAGGCCGTCCTCCAGGTAGAGCGCCCCACCCCACTCCACGACGTGGGGGAACAGGTCGCCGTAGAACGTCGAGTCCTCGTCCAGCAGGACGTCGAGCGCCAGCACCCGTTTCGTCGTGATGAGCTGGTCGAGCCGCACCTGCCGCGGCGGGATGGCGGCCCAGTCCCGCTGGCCAAGACCATGATCGGGGTACGGGCGACCGTCACCGACCAACTTGAAGATCACCGGCACCTCCTTCTCGAGGGGCGAGACACTGCCCGACCACGACAGCCTAGAATCCTCCGCCCGCGAACCGGATCGCGGTGCCCTTCCGGGACCGCGTTGCGCGGACATTGGGAATCGCGACCAGTGTTGATCTGAGACAGGGGACCACAACCGGACGAAAGGCTTGACCATCGGGCTCTCGACGACTTAAGTAAGCCTTACCTGATGACAGGAGGAGGCCCGGTGACGAGTCCAAGCTCGGACGTCGACATGCCCGTGCTGGCTGAGCAGGCGAGGACCATCCTCGCCGGCGGCCGCTGCGCGCTGCTCACGCTGCCCTGCGCCCACGTTCGGGGCTGGGTCGGACTCATCGACGACGGCGGCGAGCCCCTGCTGCTCGTGGGCGCCGACAGCCCGCCCGCGCGGTGCGCGGACTCCGGCCGCCGCGCACGCGTCGACGTGCCCGGCCACAACGGGGAGCGCCTGGTCCTCGCGGGGGTGCTGGCCTCGGCGGCGGAGACCGCCGACGAGCTCGTCCAACGCCTGGGCAACCTGGGGCGCAGCATCACGGTGACCTCCGGCGACATCTCCGATCTGCGTGTCCTCTCCGTGGCCGTGGACGAGGTGCTCATCTGCCTGCCCGGCCGCGCCGAAGCCCCGGCCGGCGCCACCCGGGCACCGGTCGCCGACCGGACAGTCGCCGACCGGACAGCCGCCGGCTCCGTGCCGGTCGCGACCGAGCTCGCGGCAGGCACCGAAGCCGCACACGCCGAGCTGGCCGCGGGCACGGAACTGGCTACCGGCACGGAAGCGGCGGGTGCCGAACTGGCGGCGGGCACGGAGGTCGTGGAGGCTCCGGCCCCGCGGCGGTCCCGGGTCACCCGCCGGGCGCGGGGCGCGCGGCGCGACGCGGCGGCACGCCCCGGCGGCCGCTGGTCGTCGCTCGGGCCGGCCCGCCGCGTCGAGCTCACCTCGTACGCCCTCGCCGAGCCCGACCTCGTGACGGCCTACGCCCCGGACCTGATCGAGCACCTCAACAAGGCCCACGCCGCCCAGATGCGCCAGCTCGCCGCGCGCGGCGTCACGGCGGCCGGAAGCATCTGCGCCGACGAGGTGATCGGCGCGTCGGTGACCTCGCTCGACCGGGCCGGCCTGGACATGTGGCGGATCGGCCCCGACGGCGCCGACGCCGTCCGGGTGCTGTTCCGGTCTCCGCTGGCCGAACCTCGCTCGCTCGGGCTCGAGCTGCGCCTGCTGCTGGAAGAGGCGGAGCACGGCACCGAATGAACCGCGCTGACGCACCGGAGCCGACCGCCGACGGGCCCCGCCGTACCGCCACCCGCGGCGTGGCGGACACCGTCGCGGGTCCGGCCCGGGCGGCCCGCGCTACGGCGGTCTCCGCCACCGCGGCCCCCGTGCCGGCAACATCCGGCCCGGCCACGGCAGGCGCCGACAGGGCGCGCGTTCTGTCGCCTTTCGACCCACGGGTGACGGATTGGGCCCGGGCGGTGTCCGTACCTGTCCCCAGGCCCGGCGGGCGGGGATCATAATCGGCATCGGACTCCCCTGACCCTCCCGCCCGGAGGTCCGATGCCGCACCTGCCCCCGCCCGCCTTGGCGCCGACGACCGTCCCAGCGACGGCCAGCCCGGTGACGGCCAGCCCGCGGACGACACCCGTCCCGGCGAGGCCGTCGGCCCCGGGGGCGCGTCCCACGTCGACCGCCCGGCCGGCCTCGATCCGTGGCTCTGGCGGCTACCGCGCGCGGAGTACATCCGCGTTGGTCGGCGGCCTGCTGGTTGCCTGCCTGGTCCTCCCGGGCTGTTCGGGCTCCGGCGACGATGAGGCACCCTCACCGGCCCCGGCGAGCGGCACAGCGGGCACGGGCCAGGGCGGCGCGGCCTCCCCGGAAGCCCCGCCCGCGGGAACGCCGACCGCGAGCCGCACCACCCGCTTCCAGGGAGCGGACGGGGACGTCGAGGTCGGCTTCGTCGGGCTGCGGGTCGACGGCCAACTCGCCCGCCTCGATCTGCTCTTCACGCCGCGCTACGCCAAGGACCCGGGCACCGGCATCACGCTCTACGACATGGCCGGCAGGCGCGACGCCGCTGTCACCCTGGTCGACTCCGTGAACCTGCGCCGCTACACAGTCGTGCGGGACTCCGCCGGAGTGGCGCTGGGCGCCGCCTCGGGAACCACCCGGACCCGCAACAACGTGCCCGTGACCGGCTCGTTCACCTTCGCCGCACCGCCCGCCGACGTGACCACCGTGGACGTCTACCTCAACGACCGGGTGATCGTCGACGACGCCGCGATCACGCGTTGAGCGCGCTCCCGCGGCCCCCCGCCGCGACAGCGACAGCGGCAGTGACGGCGCCGGTGACCGCGATCGCGGGCCGGGCCGCCCGGCTGGCTCTGGTCACCGCGGCGCTCTGGGTGCTCGCCGGGGCGGAGAGCCCGGGGGCCCTCGGCGCCACGAGCGCACCACCGCCCCCGGCCGATGTGCCCGCCGAGGAGATCACCCGTTCGGTGCGCCCGCTCGACGCCGCCGGCTCGGTCCTCACCATCGACCCGGCGGACTCCGTGCTCCCGCTGGTCACCGAGGAACGGTCCGGCGACCGGGTCACCGTCACGATCAGCGCGGACGTCCTGTTCGCCTTCGACTCCGACGATCTGACCGAGGCCGCGCGCACGGAGATCGCCACGCTCGCGGGCCGGGTCGGCCCTGCCACCAGGACGGTCACGGTTCTCGGCCACACCGACAGCCTCGGCACCCCGGCCTACAACGTGATCCTCTCGCAGCGCCGGGCCAACGCGGTCGCGGATCTGCTCCGCCCAGCCGTACCGAGCGGCACGCGCGTCTCGGCTACGGGCCGCGGCGGAGCCGACCCCGTCGCGCCGAACACCCGGCCCGACGGGTCCGACGACGCCGCCGGGCGCGCGCTGAACAGGCGGGTCCAGATCAGCTTCCTGGCCAGCTGACCTCCGCGGGCGCCATCCGTCTGGACCACGCCGGTTCGATTTGACATCTGCATCGACAACCGTTTTCATTTTCCTCATGTCGCCCCTGCCCCTCCGGCCCGCCGCCGGACACCCGTCGGACCAGGCCTCGCGCCCCCGGTCGCTGCCGGTGGCGCGTCCCGCCGCCGCTCTGCTCACCGCGGCTGCGCTCGCCGCCGCGCTGGCGGCCTGCGGCGGCTCGGGTGGGGGCTCCGGCGGCGCGGGCGGCTCGGCGCCACGGGTGGTCGCGACGACCACCTACGCGGCGGATTTCGCCCGCGCCATCGGCGGTGACGGCATCGAGGTCAGGCAGATCCTGCGGCCGGGCGTCGATCCGCATGACTACGAGCCTTCGCCGGCCGATCTCGAGGCGATCGGCTCCGCGGACGTCCTGATCGAGAACGGTGTCGACCTGGAGAGCTGGCTCGACGACGCGATCTCGGCCAGCGGCTTCGACGGCGTCGAGGTCGTGATGGCCGACGGGGTCACCGTCCGGAATGAGCCCGGAGGGGGCACGGACCACGCCGACGAGGGTGCGCATGAGGACGAGCACGCCGGGGGCGACCCGCACATCTGGCACGACCCGCGCAACGCGAAGATCATGGTCACGAACGTCGAGAAGGGGCTCACGGCGGCCGATCCGGAGAGCTCCGCCACGTACCGCGCCAACCTAGCCGGCTACACGACCAGGCTGGACGAGCTCGACCGGGAGAACCAGCAGAAGATCGACACCATCCCGGCGGACCGGCGCAAGCTGGTCACCAACCACGACTCGTTCGGCTACTACGTGGACCGGTACGGCCTGGAGTTCGTCGGGTCGATCATCCCGAGCTTCGACACGTCCGCCGAGCTCTCCGGCCGGGCGATCGACGACATCGTCAGCCGGATCAGGGCGTCCCGCGTCGTGGCGGTGTTCTCCGAGTCATCCCTGCCGCCGCGGACGGCGCAGACCATCGGCCGCGAGGCGGGCGTCCGCGTCGTCGCCGGCGAGGGTGCCCTCTACGCCGACACGCTGGGCCCGGCGGGGTCTGATGGTGCCACCTACCTCGAAGCCGAACGGCACAACACGGATACCATCGTCAACGCCCTCCGGTGAGACAGGACCCACAGCCAGGATCTACAGGATGGACCGGTGGTCGATCATGACCGGTAACGCTCAGGCACCGTGCCTGACCGCGCCGGACGGGCCGGACGGAGCCCCGTCGCCCGTGGCGATACCGACGACCGCGGCGCCGGTGGCGGCAGTGGCGACAGCACTGGCGGCCGACGCGATCGCGCTCCCCGACCAGGTCGGCGCCGTGATCACGGATACGGCGATTCCGGGTGCAGCGATCCCGGGTACGGCCGCGGGCGAGAGCGGGGGCCAGGCCGGGGCCGCTCCCGCCGCACTGTCGCTGGAGCACGCGAGCATCGCCTACGGCAGGGTGCCGGTGCTACACGGCGTGCACGGCGTCCTCCACCCGGGCCGGACGCTGGCCCTCATCGGGCCCAACGGCGCGGGCAAGTCAACGCTGATCAAGGCCGTGCTCGGCCTGGTGCCCGTGGTCGACGGGCTGATCACGGTGCTCGGACGTCCCCCGGGCGCCGCCCGCCGGGAGGTCGCCTACGTGCCGCAGGCGGACACGCTCGACCCGGACTTCCCGATCTCGGTCGGTCAGGTCGTGCTGATGGGCCGCTACCGCGGGATCGGCTGGATCCGCCGGCCGGGCCGCGCCGACCGGGCGGCGGCGCAGGCCGCGCTGGAGGCCGTCGGGCTGGCCCACCGGGCCCGGGATCGCTTCGGCACGCTCTCCGGAGGGCAGCGCCAGCGGGTGCTGCTGGCCCGCGCCATCGCCGCCCAGCCCCGCCTGCTGCTGCTCGACGAGCCGTTCAACGGCGTGGACGTCGTCTCGCAGGACGCCCTGCTCGCCGCGCTCAGTACGCTGACCGCCGCCAGCACGGCCGTCGTCGTCTCCACCCACGACCTGGCCCTGGCGCAGCTCATCAGCGACGAGGTGTGCCTGCTGAGCGGCCGTCAGATCACGTTCGGGCCGCCCGCCGAGGCGCTCACCGCGGAGCCCCTGCGGGCCGCCTACGGCGGCGCCGCGTTGGAGATCGACGGCCGGGGCGTCGTCGTGACCCGCGTGTGACCGGGCCGTGAGCACGCCCGGCGATCTCCTGATCGCGCCGTTCGAGCGGCCGTTCATGTACCGGGCGCTGCTCGAGGTGCTGCTGCTCGGGACGCTGAGCGCCGTGGTCGGGGTCCTCGTCCTGCTGCGCCGGCTCGCCTTCCTCACCGACGCGCTCACCCACGCCGTCTTCCCGGGTGTCGTGATCGGTTTTCTGATCGCCGGCGACTCCGGCATCGTGCCGGGTGCGCTGCTCGTCGCCGTCGTGGCCGCCGCCGGGTTCACCGCGCTGGTCTCCACCCGGCGGGTCACCGAGGACGCGGCCATGGCGATGCTGCTCACCGGCTGTTTCGCCGTCGGTGTCGTGCTGGTCTCGCGCCGGGAGTCCTACACGTCGGATCTCACCGCGTTCCTCTTCGGACGTCTGCTGACCGTCGACTCCACCGACATCACCGTGACCGCGGTGACCGCCGCCGTGGCTCTCGCGGTGCTCGCGCTGATCCACAAGGAGCTGCTGCTGCGGGCGTTCGACCCGGAGGGGGCGCGCGCGGCCGGGTACCCGGTGTGGCTGCTGGACCTCGTCCTCAACCTGGTGATCGCGCTCGTCGTCGTCGCCGCCGTCCGCGCCGTCGGGACGGTGCTGGTCATTGCCCTGATCGTGATCCCGGCGGCGGCGGCCCGGCTGCTCAGCGACCGGCTGGTGGTCATCGTGCTGGCCTCGATCGGGCTCGGGGTCCTCGGCGGCTGGCTCGGCCTGGTCGCCAGCTACGAGGCGTCCGTGCGCCACGAGATCCGGCTCGCCGCCGGCGCGACGGTCGTCCTGGCGCTGGTCGTGATCTACGCGCTGGCTCTCCTCGTCGCCATGCTGCCGCGCCGGTCACGGGGCGCGCGTTCCCGCGAGCGCCGGCAGCGGCGGCCCGCCTCGTCACGCGGGGCGACCTGATGGCGCTGCTCGACTCGCTGGGCGACGGCTACACCCGGCGGGCCCTCCTCGAGGTGCTGATCGTCGGGACGCTGTGCGGCGCCGTCGGCGTGCACGTCGTGCTGCGCCGGCTCAGCTTCCTCACCATGGCGATGACCCACGCGACCTTCCCGGGCGTCGTGATCGCCTCCCTGATCGGGATGAACCTCGTCCTGGGCGCCGGGCTGTTCGGCGTGCTGCTGGTGAGCACGGTCGCCCTGCTCACCGGCACCTCGGGGCACTCGGCCGGCACCGGTCCGGGTGGCGCCGGCCCGGGTGGCGCGGGGCGGGCGGGCACCGGCGGGCGGGACGTGAGCACCGTGACCGGCGTCGTCCTCTCCGGCGGGTTCGCGCTCGGCGTCGCGCTGATGTCCGCCCGCGACGGGTCGAACCGTGATCTGAGCGCCTTCCTGGTGGGCTCCGTGCTGACAGTCCAGGAGAGCGATCTGGTCGTCAGCGGTGTGACGGCCGTCGTGGTGCTCGCCGCGCTCGTGGCGCTGCGCAAGGAGCTGCTGCTCGGGGCGTTCGACCCCACCGCGCTCACCGCGGCCGGGTACCCGTCCAGATGGCTCGGGCTCGTCCTGCTGCTGCTCGTGGAGGCCGCGGTTGTCACCTCGCTGCCCGCGGTGGGCACGATCATGGCCGTCGCGCTGGTCGTCGGGCCGGCCGCCACCGCCCGGCTGTGGTGCTCGCGCACGTCGACGATGACCGCGGTCTCGATCGCGGTGGCCGTGGTCTGCGGTGTGGTCGGGCTCGCCGTCAGCGAGCAGTGGGACGTCGCCGCCGGCGGGGCGATCGTGCTGACCCTCGCCACGGCCCTCGTTCTCTCCCTCGCCCTGGCGCCCCGGGGCGGGCTGTCCGGAGCGCCGGCGGCGCGGATCGCCGCGGCCACCCACCGCGGGTGAGCCCACGCCCACGGCGCACGGGGGCGGGAAATCCAGTCGACACGGCATCTACCCTGGGCACTATGGAGTTCGCCCAGTCCGACAAGCTCGCCGACGTCTGCTACGACGTCCGAGGTCCCATCCTCGACGAGGCGACCCGGCTGGAGGCCGCAGGCCAGCGCATCCTGAAGCTGAACATCGGCAACCCCGCCCCGTTCGGCTTCTCCGCGCCGCCTTCGGTGCTCGCCGCCGTGGTCGAGAACCTCGCGGCAGCACAGGGCTACAGCGACTCCAAGGGCCTGCTCCCCGCCCGTGAGGCCGTCGTGCGCTACACGGCCGGCAAGGGAATGACCAGCGTCACGCCCGACGACGTCTACCTCGGCAACGGCGTCTCCGAGCTGATCATGATGTCGCTGCAGGCGCTGCTGAACAACGGTGACGAGGTACTCCTCCCCGCCCCCGACTACCCGCTGTGGACGGCGGTGGTCAGCCTCACCGGCGGGCGGCCCGTGCACTACCTGTGCGACGAGTCCGCGGGCTGGAATCCCGACCTCGACGACATCATCCGCAAGATCACCCCACGTACCCGCGCCATCGTGATCATCAACCCGAACAACCCGACCGGGGCCGTCTACGACCGGCCGGTGCTCGAGGAGCTCATCGAGGTCGCCCGCCGGCACAACCTGATGCTGTTCTCCGACGAGATCTACGACCGCATCCTCTACGACGGCGCGGAGCACCACTCGCCCGCGGCGCTCGCCCCCGACCTGTTCTGCGTGACGTTCAACGGGCTGTCGAAGGCCTACCGGTTGGCGGGCTTCCGCTCCGGGTGGATGACCCTCTCCGGGCCCCGCCAGCACGCGTCGAGCTACATCGAGGGCCTGAACATCCTGGCGAACATGCGCCTGTGCGCGAACGTGCCCGGCCAGTTCGCGCTCCAGGCCGCGCTCGCCGAGGGCAGCGGCGCCGGCGATCTCGTCCTGCCCGGCGGCCGGCTGCTCGAGCAGCGCGACACGGTGGTGAAGCTGCTCAACGACATCCCCGGGGTGTCGTGTGTGCCCCCGCGCGGCGCGCTGTACGCGTTCCCCCGCATCGATCCCGAGGTCTACCCGATCGACGACGACGAGAGCTTCGTGCTCGACCTGCTGCGGGCCGAGCGGATCCTGCTGGTGCAGGGCACCGGGTTCAACTGGCCGCGGCCCGACCATGTCCGGCTGGTGACCCTGCCGTGCGTCGACGACCTGACCGACGCAGTCGGTCGGATCGACCGGTTCCTGACCGCCTACGCTCGGACCTGAGTGCCTCGTCCGGATTTGCCGGGCGGCGCCGCACAGGCGATGTCCACAAGGGACGGGTGTCCTGTGGACAGAACCTGTGGACAACCGGGTGGAGGACACGCGTGTGCTGGCCGAGCCGGCCGGTGGAACCGACCAGCCAGCCGGCCGAACCGCCCACGAGCTGGACATCCCGCCGCTCCGGGGCGGCGGCGTGACCCGCGGCGACGGAGCGGTTCAGGCCGACCCGGCGGTCCAGGCCAGCGGGGCGGTCCAGGCCGTCGCGGTGATCAGCGGCGGCGTGGCGGGGCCTGCGCCGGACACACGTGAAACAACCGGGTCGCGAGGCGCGGTGGACATGCTGGCGGTGGTCGTAGTCAGCCTGCTGGCGGTCGCGGTCCAGGCGGTGCTGTGGGAACGCTTCCGCCAGCCGCTCTGGTACGACGAGCTGTGGCGCCCGCACTTCGTCGCCGAGCCGCCGGGGACCTTCTGGTCGGAGCTGTCAGTGGCGAACACGCCGTCCGCGATCGGCTCGATGGGTCTGCTCCGGGTGTGCGGCGACGTGTTCGGGTGGCATGCCTGGGCCCTGCGGCTACCCTCCGCCGTTCCCCTCGTCGCGCTCGCCGCGGGCACCTGGCTCCTGGCCCGCCGGCTGACCGGACGCACAGCGGCGTTCACGGCGGCGCTGACGGTCACGCTCGGCGGCACCGTCGTGGACCTCGCGTCCCAGGTCAAGCCGTACACCCTCGACGCGACCTGCGCGCTGGCCGTGGTCATGCTCTGGATGCGCGCCGCTTCCACCACCCGCGCGCTGCTGTGGAGCCGGTTCGCCGTCGGCGTCCTCGCACTGTTCTCCCTGCCCGCGGTCTTCCTCATCGTCCCGCTGACCGTCGTGGACGTCGCCCGGCCGCTGCCCGGCCCCTATGGCTGGGCTGGCCGCCGCACGGCCGCCCGCCCAGCTGCTCGCAGGGCCTTCCGTCCGACCGTTCGCGCGGCCTTCCGTCCGACCGTTCGCGCGGCCGTTCGCGCCGCGCTGTGCGACGCCCCCGCCGCCGTGATCGCGGGGCTGCACGCGGCGCTGTTCGTGTTGCACCAGTCCGGCCAGCGGGCGAGCACGTTCTGGGACGACCACTTCCTGGCCGGGCGCGGACTGCCCGACGGGATCCGTTTCATCGCCGACCAGCTCGCGGCGACCGCGGCCGGCGCGCCCCCGGGCATCGACCGCTATGACCCGAACCTGGTTCACCCGCTGACCGACTCGTCCGACCCGGCAGTGATCGTGCTTGGCTGTGCCGTCGCGATCACGTTCCTGGCCGGAGTGGTCACGCTCGCCCGACGCCCGGATGGCCGGGTGCTGCTGGTCGCGACCGGCGGCGCCGAGCTGATGGTGCTGGCGGCGAGCGCCGGGCGGTACTGGCCGTTCGGCGCCGTGCGGACGAACGTCTTCCTCGTCCCGCTGCTCACCGTGGTCGCGGCCGCCGGAGCCGCCGCGCTGGCCCGCACAGCCCGCGTCGCGTGGGCGGGAGCCGGGGTCGCCGGCCGCCCCGGGGACGGTCCTTCCGGTGGCGATCCCGCCGGCGGTCGCGCGGCCGGCGGTCGCGCGGCCGGCTGGCGGCGCACGGCGGCGGGCCTGCTGGCAGCGGTGACGGCGGTGACCGTCCTCGCCGCGGCCGCGGTGCCCGCCGCCGCGGTCAGCGCCCTGCACCCACTGTGGGAGGAACGCGGCGACCGCCGTCCGATCGACCTGATGGTGGACGCGACCGTCACCGCCCGCCGGCTCCACCGGCCCGGCGACCTGGTCGTCGTAGGCGGCCGGCTCGCCCGCGCGGGTTGGCTGTACGGGATGGAGGTAAGCCAGGACGGCGCCTCCGACGACCGGACACCCGGCCAGGACGCAGCCGGCCAAAGTACGGCCGGCCAGGACGCACCCGCCGCGAACACAGCCGGGCAGGGCCCGACCCGTCAGGATGCGCCCGGTCAGGAACGTCCCGGCGGGCCGGGCGCGGATGTGGTGACCGGGCCGGTGGGACCACGGGTGCCGCGCTCCTCGACCGTGTTCCTGACCGCGATCGGAGATGGCGGCGTCGGGCGGGCACTCACCCGGCGCGCCCCGGGCCCGGAGGGGCGGGTGCTGCTGTTCGTCCTCGCCTACGACCGCCGGGGCACGGGCCACGCGCTCGACGAGGCACGGGCCGTGGGCTGGTGCCCCGCCTGGACACACGACTTCGAGCTCACCGGCACGCTGCGCGTCCTCACCCCGTGCGGGCACCGAGCCGACAACGCAGGCTGAGCACACCCACCGAGCCCCGACCCGCCCGGCCGGGCGGGTCCGCACGGCGGAGGTCTCACCCGGACGCGCTCGTGTCCTCCGGATCGCCGCTGCCGTCCGTCCCACCCGTGGCGTCTGTGTCGCCGGTACCGCCCGTGCCATCGGTGGCTGCCGACCCACCCGTGCCTCCCGAGCCGTCGGTGGCGGCCGGTGGGGTCGGCCCGGCATGGGCCATGGGAAGGCCGACGCGGGTGGCCAGCGCGTCCCAGTCGCGGTCGCCGTCGGCCAGCGCCGCCCGGACCTGTGCCTGTAGCTGCGCGGCGGGGATCTGCGTGCCGTCGAAGAGCTGGGCGCAGGTGCGCGCGGCAGCCTCGTAGTGCCCGGCGCCGCTGGTGAAGAGCCGCTGCGCCTCCTGGTCCGGCCCGGGTGTGAGCCCGCCCGCCTGCTGTCCCTCCGCCGCCAGTTGGATGCACAGTGGACGCAGTGAGGCGCCGTCCTGGGCGTCGAGGAAGGCGCGCGCGGACGCGACGCTGGTGGCGATACTGCCGCGCATCCCCTGGGTGGACGTGTACCAGGAGGCCAGCGGGCCCTGATCGACTTCTACTCCCACCGGCGTCGTCGCCGTGGAGCCCTCGTCGAAGCCCGATCCGGCGGTCAGGACGCACCCGACGACCAGCACGACCGCGCCGAGCACCGCGGCACCTGTCGCCGCCGGGGTCAGGGGCGGCTCGGCGATCCGCCACGACTCCCCCCGCAGCCAGGCCGGACGTCCTGCCACCCACCACCCCCGGATTGCCCGCCACCGTATTACCGCGAGCAAAGGGTACGGGACGGACATTCCGCCGCCTCAAATGACCTCAGTGCTGGTCACCGGGCCGACCTGAGGGCAACCGACAGCAGCGAGGGCACAACGCGACAAGACGGCCGGGCCGGCCGGGTGAGTTCCCGGGGCGGGCGCCCGCGAGGGGCCCCGGGGCGGGGCGAACGCCCGCGCCTGGCTTGGGAATGTGGCCTAGCAGTCGACGAATTCGGGCTGCTGGTTGAGTACCTGTGCCCGCGGTGAGACGAACGCCTGGTACTGCGCGCGCCCGACGGCCTCGGGGGCGAAGGCCGCGACCCGGTGGCAGTTCTGGAACGCCAGCGCGACACCGAAGTGCCGTTCGAGCGCCGACCGGATGGACGTGCTGGCCATCGCACGCAGCAGCTGCCCGCGCGCGGCCTCGTCCGGCGGGGGCACCTGGTTGTCGGCGAAATCCCGGCCCGCGGGGCCGGCGTCGGGCAGGGCCGTGACCAGCTCCTCGACCAGCCGGTAGGCGTACGGGAGCGAGGTGCGCACGCACGCGACGAAGTCCTCGTCGGTCATCCGGCCTTCGCCCGCGGCCTCGACCAGCTCGGGCGTGACGGTCAGTGACATCTGGAACCTCCAGGGAAGTACACGGATTGGCGACAGTCGGCGCCTACTACGTCACACACCGTCGCACGAAATGAAAACCGATGTCAACACCGTTCCCATGACGAGAACTGAGGAGATCGCGCGCCCTCCAAACAGGCCGGGTAGATGAGAGAGTGGATGTCGTGGCGAGTGTGGAAGGCGAGCGGGTGAGCTCCCCGCGCGGCATGTCAGCGGCCTCCGACCGGGCGGCAGGCGGCGCCGGCGCTGGCTCCGGTGACCGCCCGAACGGAGCGGTGTCCCGCCCGGGTCGCGGCCGCGGCACCTCCGTCCGGGCCACCCGGCAGGGCGACGCGGTCTCCTCCGCGCTCGCGGCGACGAACGCCTTCACCAGCGCGCAGGACCTGCACGCCCGGCTACGCCAGGAAGGCCAGTCCGTCGGTCTGACGACCGTCTACCGTCACCTGCAGGTGCTGGCCGACCGCGGCGAGGTGGACGTCCTGCGCCGGGATGACGGCGAGACCGTGTACCGGCGGTGCACCACGGACGGTCACCACCACCATCTCGTGTGCCGCCACTGCGGCCACACGGTGGAGATCGCCGGCCCCGAGATCGAGGCCTGGACGTCCTCCGTGGCCAGCGCGGAGGGCTTCACCGACGTCGTACACACCGTCGAGATCTACGGAACGTGCGCCCGGTGCGCCGCCTCACGCAACAGCGGCAACAGCCCCGGCCGCCCCCGCGACGGCGGCTGAGCGAAACGCGCGGAAACGAACGCGCGAAAACGACTGAACGAACGCCCGCGAAAGCGGTTGGAGAAATGTAAAACGGCCGGGACAGCCAAGCCGTCCCGGCCGCTGGCCGGTGCCGCCGTTCTACGTACGTCACAGGTCCCGCCGCCCGGCGATGTGTGGCGACTGGATGAGTCCTGGCTGTCGCTCAACCGCCGCAGTTACTCGGCACCGTTCAGTGGCAGACGCTGCCCTCGTGGCCGAACCCGGGCCGGGAGAGGTCGATGTCGAGCGCGTTGCCCCGACCGCTGATCGGCTTCAGGTCAATGACGCATTCGCGGCCGGTCGCGGTGTCCGTGACGGTGATGCGCTGCGCGCCGGCGTACAGCGCGCCGCTGCTCCAGTTCGCCGCCCCCGAGCTCGTGAAGACGGCGAAGGACGAGATCGGGTACCCGGTCGACGAACGGGCGTCACCGCCGAAGATGAGGAACTTCACCCGGTCACGGGCCGGTGTCTGCCCACCGTCGGTGAGCCGGCCGCCGACCTGCGCCGTACCCGGATCATTGAGCGTCGTCAGTTTGATGCGGCCGACGTGCGCGGAGTACGTCCAGCCGTTGGCGCGATGGTCGAAGACGTCGATGTAGAAACGCGAGTGGACGAACTCTGCGTCCCGGTCGACCTGCGGGTAGAACTCGAACGAAAGCCCGGCCGTGCGGCGGCCCCAACCGGTGTTCAGCGTGCCGCCCTTGACCAGGTCAGGCTGGCTGTCGCCCATGAAGTACCCGTTGGGGAAGACAAGCCCCTTGCCCGTGGCGAAACGCGTGTACGTCGCGTAGCTGCCCCGTTCCTGGCAGGCGTTGACGAAGGTGTCGCCGGTACCGGTGGTCCGGTTGTAGTTCTGGCACGGCAGGTAGGGCTGCTGCGTCGAGCCGAGAACCAGGTCGACGCCGATGGCCCCGGAGATGGGCACCGGGCCGCCGTTCTGGTCCGTGAGGCCCTCGAACGGGACGGCCGCCCCGTTGCCCCGGGTGGAGTCGCCGGCGTACTGGGTGGTGTCGGCGGCCCACGCGGGCGACGGCCCCCCGACCACCACCAGTCCGCTCCCGGCGAGAAAGACGAAGGCGACGAGTATCTTGCGGCCGACGCCGGCGGCCAGTCCGCGGCGGCTCGACCTCTTGCGCAGGGTACGCGACACGACACTCCCGGATCGACAAAGGGTTGGACGGAGCACCAAGGACAGGCGTCGATTTCGCGACGCGTCTTCTCGACAGAAGACCGGCGTCACGCGTCACCAAAAGAAGGAAAGGACGGGAAGGCATTTCCGAGGCACCGCGATGTGGCGATGGGAGCACCACTCGTGCCGGCTTTTGTCACGGCTTCCTGCGAGCCAAGGTACAGCAGGTTGAAGCCCCCGGCGGCGAACGCCGGGGGACAATTACCTGAACGGGCGGACGGGCATCCGTCGACCTGCCCGGGAGTGCCGTTTACCGGGGGGCGGTACCGGTGACCGGCCCGGGGGTGCCGTCTACCAGGGGGCCGTGCCGGAGAGGTCCGTGCAGTCGCGCAGGCTGTTCCAGCCGGTCAGGGCCTGGCTGGCGGCGGCGCCCGTCAGCGGGCGCGGGACCCCGTCGACGATCCGGCCGGGTACCCAGTTGGCCGTGGTGACCGCCCGGCCCTGGAAGGTCAGTTCGAGCACGCCGGTCTCGGTGTTCGGGCCGCCGCCCGAAGCGTAGAAGACGAAGTTGCCCAGGCCGTAGCCGACGTACACGCCGTCGTGGTTCCACCCGGCGCCCTGCAGGACATGCGCGTGCCCACCGACCAGCGCGTCCGCGCCCGCGGCGACCAGCGGCGCGACCAGGCCGGTCTGCGTGTCGCTCGGGCAGGCCTCGCGCTCGACCCCCCAGTGCAGGTAGACGATCACGGTGTCCATGGTCGGCCGCACCTCGCGGATCGCCGCGGCCAGCCGCTCGACCTTCTTCGCCGAGGCGAGCCCGGGTTTGCCGGGCCCGGCGGTCCACGCGGAGACCAGCTCGTCGTCGAGAACCTGCGTCGCACCGAAGATCGCTATTCGCTGGCCGTTCACGGTGGTCACGTAGGGGGTGTAGGCCGCCGAGTCGTCCGCGCCGATACCGACGGTCGGAAAATCGGCCTCTCGGGCGCTGCGCAGCGAGTCCGCGAGACCTTCGACCCCGTAGTCCATTCCGTGGTTGTTCGCCATGTTCACCACGTCGATACCGGCGGCGCGCATGGCGGTGAATGCGGCGGGCGGTGCACGGAATACGAACGCCTTGGTGGCCGGCGTGCCGCCGGTCGTGACAGCGGTCTCCAGATTGACAATGGCCAGGTCCGCCGCGGACAGGGTCTGTGCCATGGGCCCCACCGCGGTCTTGGGATCAGCCGCCAGCTGCTGCCCGGGCGCGCCTTCGAAATGGACGTCCCCGCCAAAGGCGATGCGGACCGGGTTTCCGGTCGGCCGCCGGGGGCCGTTACCCACCGCCCCCTGCCCGGCGGGGGCCGACGATTCGGCGGGCGGAGACGCCTGGGGTGACTGGGATGCGCCTTGCTGGGATGCGGGCTGGCCGTCCCGGCCCTGCCCGGTGCCGCCGAGCGCGGTGAGATTCCCCGAAGGGTCGTCACCGCCGCCCATCAGGCCGAACGTGGCCAGGCCGACGCACACGGCGACCGCGAGAACAGTGCCTCCGGCGACCGCGGCGCCCCAGCTTTCCCGGAATCCGCCGGATCGGCGCGCGGGGCCCGACCGGCGGCCGTGCCGGCGCCTGGAGGTCGGCCCCTGCCGGCCGTCTCCGTCATCCCCGAGCATTCACCCGACCCCCGCCCGCGATAATCATCGAACGAAAGTAACCCTACCGGGAATCTCCGCGACGGCACATCGCCGCTGCGCCGCACGGAACCCACCGATACATACCGGACGCACTCCGGAACCGGGAACGGCGCGAAACACGCGCGCCGCCCCGGAGCGATCGGAAATTCGGCACCAACCGTAATATCGCCGTCCGCGCCGCCCCGGGGCAACGAGTCGTATTTGCGACACGGAGCGCGCAGGACCGGGACGGCAGTGGATCCGGCCGGGGGCCGTCCGAGATTGCGACCCACCGAAAAATGTCGCTTACCAGACTAAATACTCAATCAGGTTGAAAAGTGTCGTATCCGCGACGGCTGGCCCGAGCACGGCGGGCGACGGCCGCCTCCGAGCGTGCGGTAACCAGCGTGCGGGAACCAGCGTGCGGGAACCTCGGAACGACCCCGGGCAACGGCCTCAGAGCGACAGCAGCGCCGGGGCCAGCTCGCGCCACTGCCGGCGCGGCAGCCCCCTGCGATCGAAGTCCAGGACCTGCACGGCCACCTGGTCCGCGCCCGCGTCCAGGTGCTCCTTGACCCGGCCGAGCAGGACGTCGGCGTCCCCCCACGGAACAATCGTGTCGACCAGCAGGTCGGACCCGGTGCCGGCGAGATCGTCATCGGTGAGGCCGTACCGGCGCAGGTTGTTCGTGTAGTTCGGCAGCCGCAGATAGGACCCCGTGTGCCGGCGGGCCAGCTCCCGCGCCTCGCTCGCGTCCCGGTGCAGGACGAACGCCTGCTCGGGTATCAGCAGCTTCCCCGGCCCGAGCGCCGCGCGGGCGTCGGCGGTGTGCTCCGGCGGCACGAAGTAGGTGTGCGCGCCGTCCGCGCGCTCGCCTGCCAGGCTGAGCATCTTCGGCCCCAGCGCGGCCAGCACCCGCGGCTGGACTCCCTCCGGCGGGACCGCCCGGTACTGCTCGGCGGCCATCCGGTCCATCTCGTCCAGGTAGGCCCGCATCTGGCCCAGGGGCTTCGCGTAGGTCGCGCCGCGGATGCGCATCAGCTCCGCGTGCGAGACGCCGAGCCCGAGCAGGAATCTCCCCGGGTACGCCTCCGCGAGCGCGAGCTGGCCGGCGGCCATGGTCAGGGGATTGCGCGCGAGGATCTGCGCGATCCCGGTCGCGATCGTCATCCGGGACGTCGCCGCGAGCATCAGGCCGGCGGTGACCAGCACCTCGCGGCCCTTGACCTCGCCTGTCCACAAGGTGGAGTAGCCGAGCTCGTCGAGCTCGGACACCGCCTCGCGCACCGTGGCAGCGTTGGAGAAGTCGAACTGCCCGCTCCAGATGCCGACCTTGCCGAGAATCGCCCCGGCCGGCGGGCGTTCGCCGGGCGGCTCCGAACCCCGCGGGCTCCCGGCGGTCATGGGCGTGCCGGGATGGCCCGCCGAGCTGCTGGCTGCGTCGCTCACTGGGTCGCTCACTGGGTCGCTCACGGGGTCGCTCACGGGGTCACCGTATCGGGGGCACCCGACCGCCACCCGCCGCGGCGGGCGTCGCCTGTCGGGGTCCCACCCGGCCCGGCGAACATCGTCCGCCGGGATCTCACCAGGCGCGACGAACATCGCGTTGTCGGGTTGCCGCGGCCGGGACGAGGACTATCGTTTGCCCGTGTGACGGAGCTCGTGCAGCTGCTCACCCCCGACGGCCGCCGCATCGCCTCGGACTCCGGGCAGGAGACCGACTACCAGGCATTCGTGGCCGACGTAACCGACGACGACCTGCTCGGCCTGCTGCGGGACATGATCATCGTCCGGCGTCTCGACGACGAGGGAACAGCGCTGCAGCGCCAGGGTGAGCTGTGCCTGTGGGCCAGCCTGCGCGGCCAGGAGGCGGCGCAGGTCGGCTCCGGTCGCGCGCTCGGCCCATCCGACATGGCCTTCCCCTCCTACCGGGAACACGGTGTGGCCTGGTGTCGGGAGGTCGATCCGCTGCACGTCTTCGGCCTGTTCCGGGGGACGTCGCTCGGCGGTTGGGACCCGGCCGAACACGGGTTCGCTCTCTACGCGATCGTCGTCGGGTCGCAGACCCTGCACGCCGCCGGCTACGCCATGGGCATCACCCGGGACGGCGGCGACGGCGCCGCGATCTCCTACTTCGGGGACGGCGCGTCCAGCGAGGGCGACGTGAGCGAGGCCTTCGGCTGGGCCAGCGTCTTCTCCGCGCCGCTGGTGTTCTTCTGCCAGAACAACCAGTGGGCGATCTCCGAGCCGTACCGGCGGCAGAGCCGGGTGCCGGTCTACCAGCGGGCGCGCGGCTTCGGCTTCCCCAGCGTGCGAGTGGACGGCAACGACGTCCTCGCGACCCTCGCCGTGACCCGGTGGGCGCTGCGGCAGGCCCGATCGGGGGGCGGCCCCGTCCTGGTCGAGGCGCTGACGTACCGGATCAATCCGCACACCACCGCCGACGACCCGTCGCGTTACCGCCCGGCGGACGAGGTGTCCAGCTGGCGGATGCGCGACCCGATCGAGCGGCTGACGATCCATCTGCGGGCCCGCGGCGCGCTGACCGACGAGCGGGAGGCCGGCCTGGCCGCTGAGGCGAACGCCGTGGCGGCGGACCTGCGCGCCCGCTGCCTCGCGCTCCCCGACCCGCCCGAGGCCGCACTGTTCGACCACGTCCAGGTGACGGAGAACAATCTGGTTGCCGCCGAGCGCGCCGCGTTCACGGAACTACGGGGAGCATTGCCTTGACGACCAGCGATACGGCCACGGGGGCGGCGACCGGCCCGATCGGCTCTATCGACGCCATCGACCCGGGTCCGGTCGATCCGGACTCCATCGGTCCGGACTCGATCACTCCGGGCTCGATCGCTCCGGACTCTGTCGGTTCCGTGGGCCCGGCGACGGACGGGGAGCCGCCGGCGAGCCCCCGCCAGACCCTGACCCTGGCGAAGGCGCTGAACACGGGCCTGCTCTCGGCCATGGCCGCCGACCCGAAGGTCGTGATCATGGGCGAGGACGTCGGCAAGCTCGGCGGCGTCTTCCGTATCACCGACGGCCTGCAGGCCCGGTTCGGCGAGGACCGCGTCATCGACACCCCACTCGCCGAGTCGGCCATCGTCGGTACCGCCATCGGCCTGGCCATGCGCGGGTTCCGCCCGGTCTGCGAGATCCAGTTCGACGGCTTCGTCTACCCGGCGTTCGACCAGATCGTCAGCCAGCTCGCCAAGCTGCACTACCGCTCGGCCGGACGGATCCGGCTGCCGGTCACGATCCGCATCCCCTACGGCGGCGGGATCGGAGCGGTCGAGCACCACAGCGAGTCACCCGAGGCGTACTTCTGCCACACCGCCGGGCTGCGGGTCGTCACCTGCTCCAGCCCTGCCGACGCGCACCTCATGATCCAGCAGGCGGTGGCCTCGGACGACCCGGTGATCTTCCTGGAGCCCAAGCGCCGTTACTGGGAGAAGGGCGAGGTCGACACCACCCCACTCGCCAGCATGCCGGGGCAGGAGCAGCTCGCGCTGCACACCGCGCGGGTGGTGCGGCCCGGGGCCGACGCCACCCTGGTCGCCTACGGCCCGATGGTCCGCACCTGCCTGGACGCCGCCCAGGTGGCCACCGAGGACGACGACCGCTCGCTCGAGGTGATCGACCTGCGCTCGCTCTCGCCGCTCGACCTCGACCTGGTCGTCGAGTCGGTGCGCCGCACGGGACGTCTCGTGGTGGTGCACGAGGCTCCGTCGAACGTCTCGCTGTCCTCGGAGATCGCGGCCCGGGTCACCGAGCAGGCGTTCTACCACCTGGAGTCGCCGGTGCTGCGGGTCACCGGGTTCGACACCCCGTACCCCCCGGCCCGGCTGGAAGACCACTACCTCCCCGACGTCGACCGGATCCTCGACGCCGTCGACCGATCGTTCGGCTACTGAGGAGATCTCCGGTGACCCATCGACAGTTCCGCCTCCCCGATCTCGGCGAGGGGCTGACCGAGGCGGAGATCGTCCGGTGGCTGGTGGAGGTCGGCGAGACCGTGACGGTCAACCAGCCGCTGGTCGAGGTGGAAACGGCCAAGGCGGTCGTCGAGATCCCGTCCCCGTTCGCGGGTGTGCTCGTCGAACGGCACGGCGAGGCCGGCACCGAGCTCGCCGTGGGCGCGCCGCTGCTGACCATCGACGAGCCGGGCGACGAGCCCGCGACCGGCCCGACGACCGGGTCAGTCACCGGAGCTACCGAAGCCACCGGCCAGGAGACCATGCCGGGGGACGCCACTCGCAACGGCGCGGCATCCCTGCCCGTGTCCCGGACCGGAGAGGCCGCGGACGTCCCAGGGGGGCCCGGCACGGCCGACCTGTCACCGATGGCCGCCGGGCGCACCCCGATGCTGGTGGGGTACGGCCCGCGCAGCGACTCCGGCCCGCGCCGCCGGCGGCGCCCCCGCAACCCGGACGGCCCCCTGCCCGGCTCGACGACGCCCGCGGCGACCATCGCCGCCCCCGCGCCCGCTCCCGGCACAGCGCCCACTGCCAGCTCGGCGCCCGGGGCCATGGCACCCGTCGTGTCGTCGGTGCCGGCCTCGGCGCCAGCCGTATCCCCGGCGTCGGCCGCGGCCGGTGCGCCGGACCGATCAGCCGTAGTGCCGATCGGGGCGGCCCCGCGGCATGGGCGCGTCGCGGCGAAGCCACCCGTCCGCAAGCTCGCGCGTGATCTGGGTGTGGACCTCTCCACGCTCGCGGGCACCGGTCCCGCGGGCACCATCAGCCGCGCCGACGTCGAAACCGCGGCGCGTCAGGCCACGCCCCCCGAGCCCGCGCCCGTCCCCTCCACCGCCACTCCGACGACCCGCACTGGGCCGGTCCGTGTCCCTGGCGTTGTCCCTTCGTCCAACGGAATCGACGGCCCGCGCCGGCCGGAACTGAACGGACACGCGGAGACCATGCGGCGGGTGCCCGGAGCCATCCCGCCCGACGCCGGATTCAACGACACCGACCGGATCTGGCGGATCCCCGTCACGGGCGTGCGGCGCACCATGGCACGGGCGATGGTGGCCAGCGTGTTCTCGGCCCCGCACGCCACCGAGTTCCTCAGCGTGGACGTCACCGAGACGATGGCGGCCCGCGAGCGGATCGCCGCCCTGCCGGACTTCGCCGGCATCCGGGTCACGCCGCTGCTGCTCGTGGCGAAGGCGCTCCTCACCGCCGTCCGGCGCCACCCAATGATCAACTCGACCTGGGTGGGCGACACGTCCGGGGAGAACGCCGAGATCCAGGTGCACGAGCGGATCAACCTCGGCATCGCCGTGGCCGGGCCGCGTGGCCTGGTCGTCCCGAACATCCCGGACGCCGGATCGCGCGGCCTGGTCGACCTCGCCCGCAGCCTGCACTCCCTCACCGAGGCCGCGCGCGCCGACCGGCTGCGCCCGGCCGACCTCTCCGGCGGGACCATCACCATCACCAACGTCGGAGTTCTCGGGGTGGACACCGGGGCACCGGTCCTCAATCCCGGTGAGGCCGCGATCCTCGCCCTCGGCGCGATCCGCCCGGCTCCCTGGGTGCACGAAGGCGAGCTGGCGGTACGGACGGTGGCCCACCTCGCGCTGTCCTTCGACCACCGCGTCGTGGACGGCGAGCTCGGCTCGGCGGTCCTGGCCGACGTCGCGGCCGTCCTCGCCGACCCCGTCATCGCGCTCGCCTGGAGCTGACCCGTGGGGCGGCCGGCGACCCGGAAAGCCCGCCTACAGCGGAGGATCCGGGCGAACCGGGCCGCGCCAGCCACCCCACAGCCCGGTCACACGACGCACAACGACTCGAGCCTCGGCGGGACGTCCGGCCGCGGCTTGGAGTGAGCTTTTGGTGGGGCTTCCGGCCGGCTGGTTGATCGGGGCGAACTACGCAGTTCGCCACATACACCCCCCCGGGAACAACGGACGCATAGGGGTGCACAACGGAGACAGGTGTCCTGCCTGGTACGGTTGCGCCTCACACCCGGCATCCGGCTCAACTTCCACCACGAAGAGGTGAACGCATGACGCGCGTGGAGGCTCTGCAGGCCGCCGACGAGTTCGTCGCGAAGGTTCTGACCTCCGCCAGCACCAGCGGCCGGTTCAACGGGGCGCTCAACCTGGCCGAGCGCGTGGACCTCACGCTGCGGGTCGCCCGGTTCCTTCTCGAGGGCCAGTCGTCCTCCGAGGCCGACGACCTGCTCAAGCGGGACATGCGCAACGAGCTCGACCAGGCGTTCCCGCCGCTGCGCACCACCTGAGCCAGCCGGCCCCTACCTGGATCCGGGCCCGTACCGGGATGCCCGCATGTCGTCACCTGCCGTCGGACGACTGCAGCGGCCGGTGCGGCACACCGCGCTCGTGGCCGGTCTCGGGGCGCTCGTGGCCGGTCTCGGGGCGGACGGGATCCTGGTGGGACGGGGCCTCGATCTGCATGGACGGGTCGACCAGCACGGTGTCGTCCACGCTGATCGGAGGCGCGGCGCCGTGCTCGATCGACTCCTCGACGATCTTCCGGCGCCACTGATCGCGGTAGAGCGTGACGCCCAGGCCCACGATGCTCACGATCATGAGGATCACCCCGACCGCCGTGAGGTCGAGGCCGGACGGTTCGGAACGGACGGCGAAGGCGAGCACGGCACCCAGTGCGAAGAGGAGAAGGCTCAGCGGGGTTCCCATACGGCTCGTCTACCCCAGATCGGACACCGTAGAACCACGATCGGCACATCTCCACGACGGAGCGCGACCCTGGTCGCCGCGGGTAGCCACAACTCCACGCGAACCAGCCCGGACAAAGATCCTCCCGGGGCCGCGCCGACACGACCGCGGCCCCGGGAGGATCACACTGGCTGGACCGATCCGACCAGGCTGAAACGAGCTGGGACGAACGGTCAGAACGCCGCTTCGGACATCTCCATCAGCCCGAGACCGGTGCCCTCCAGCACCGTCCGGCGTGTGCGCAGCTCCGGCAGGATGTTGGCCGCGAACCAGCGCGCGGCCGCGATCTTGCCCTCGTAGAACGCCCGGTCGCGCTCGGACGGGGAGCCGTCCAGCCCGCGTAGCGCCGCGTCGGCACCGCGCAGCAGCAGCCAGCCGACGACGAGGTCGCCGATGCTCATCAGCAGCCGCGTGGTGTTCAGCCCGACCCGGTAGACCTGGGACTTGTCCTGGGCGGTGGCGGTGAGGAACCCGACCATCGAACCGACCATGGCCTGGCACTCGTCGAGCGCCGCGCCCAGCGACTCCCGCTCCGCGCGGAGCGCGCCGTTGCCCGCCTCGCCCTTCACGAACTCCTGGACCTGCGTGAACAGAGTGGTCAGCGCCCGACCCTTGTCCCGGACGATCTTCCGGAAGAAGAGGTCCTGGCCCTGGATGGACGTCGTGCCCTCGTACAGGGTGTCGATCTTCGCGTCGCGGATGTACTGCTCGATCGGGTAGTCCTGCAGGTATCCGGAGCCGCCGAGGACCTGCAGCGAGCTCGCCAGCAGTTCGTAGGAGCGCTCCGAGCCGACTCCCTTCACGATCGGGAGCAGCAGGTCGTTCATCCGCACCGCGTTGTCGTCCACCTCGCCGCGGGCCGCCGCCAGCGTGACGGCGTCCTGGAAGGTAGCGGTGTACAGCACGAGGGCACGCATCCCCTCCGCGTAGGCCTTCTGCTGCATGAGCATCCGGCGCACGTCGGGATGGTTGATGATGGCCACCCGCGGCGCGGTCTTGTCCGACGCCCGGGTCAGGTCGGCGCCCTGGATCCGCTCGCGGGCGAAGGCCAGCGCGTTGAGGTACCCGGTGGACAACGTGGCGATCGCCTTCGTGCCGACCATCATCCGGGCGTACTCGATGACCCGGAACATCTGCGCGATGCCGTCGTGGACGTCGCCGACAAGCCATCCGACGGCCGGCTCGCGCTCGCCGAAGCGCAGCTCACAGGTGGTCGAGACCTTCAGGCCCATTTTCTTCTCAAGGTTCGTGACGTAGGCACCGTTGCGGGCGCCCGGGGCGCCGGTCTCCGGGTCGGGCATGTACTTGGGCACGACGAACATCGACAGGCCCTTGGTGCCGGGGCCGTGCCCCTCGGGGCGGGCGAGCACCAGGTGGAAGATGTTCTCCGGGATGTCCCAGTCACCGCTGGTGATGAAGCGCTTCACACCTTCGATGTGCCAGGTGCCGTCCGGCTGCTCGACGGCCCGCGCCCGGCCGGCGCCGACGTCGGAGCCGGCGTCCGGCTCGGTCAGCACCATGGTCGCGCCCCAGTGCCGCTCGATGGCCCAGGTCGCGATCTTCTTCTGCCACGGCGTGCCGATGCCCTCGAGGATCGCGGCGAACGTCGGCCCGGCCATGTACATGAACACCGCCGGGTTCGCCCCGAGGAGCAGCTCGGACGCCGCCCAGGCGATGGTCGGCGGGGCACCCATGCCGCCCAGGTGCGGCGGGAGGTAGAGCCGCCACCACTCGCCCTCCTGCGCCGCCGCGAAGGACTTGCGGAACGACTCGGGCAGCGTGACGGTGCCGGTGGCGGGGTCGAGTGTCGGCGGGTGCCGGTCGGCGTCCTCGAAGGACTCGGCGACCGGCCCGACGGCGACCCGCTCCAGCTCGGCGAGCACCTCATGCGCTGTGTCGCGGTCCATCTCCGCGAAGGGCCCGGTCCCGAGCGTCCGGTCCACGCCGAACACCTCGAACAGGTTGAACTCGATGTCGCGGAGATTGCTCCGGTAGTGCCCCATGGACGGCTCCTCCCCTCCGGCTCACCGCATGATCATCGGCGGCGCGGGCGTAGTTACTCGCTGGTAGGTCATGCCCCATGCTACCCGCGAGTAACCAAGGTTCCAGGTGATCCGCCGACGAAAGCCGCATCTGTTCGGAGCGGGGCGGAAAGTGCTTCGAGTCAGTAATGTCCGGCACGTTTAGTCTTGCGGCCATGACGGAGGGCAGGGCGGCGGTCGCCGACGAGTCCGACGACGGGTCGACCCAGGAGGTCCGGCTCGCGGTCGTGATGACCGGCGGCGCGAGCCTGGCGGTGTGGATGGGCGGCGTCGCCCGGGAGATCAACCTCCTGACCGGCGCCTCCGCACACCGCGACCGCGCCGCGGAGAACGCTCACATCGGCGCGGCCGCGCACCGCGACCGCGCCGCGGAGAACGCTCACATCGGCGCGGCCGCGCACCGCGACCGCGCCGCGGGTGACGGTCACGTCGGCGTGGCCGGGACCGGAGACCAGGGCCTGTCTGCCGCCGACGCGGCGGCCGCGTCCCGCTGGGCGGCGCTACTGGAGATCCTCGACGTCGAGGTGTCGGTGGACGTCCTGGCCGGGGCCTCTGCGGGTGGGATCAACGCGGCGCTGCTCGGCTACGCCAACGCCCACGACGCCGACCTGGGCCCGCTGCGCGATCTGTGGATCACGCTGGGATCACTGCGCGAGCTGATGCGACGCCCGGGCGAGCGGAGCTTCCCGTCGCTGCTGCGCGGCGACGCCGTGATGCTGCCCGCCCTGCAGACCGCGCTGCGCAGCCTCGAGCCCCCGTCCCGAAGCGGTCACACCGCCGAGGCGAGGCGCGCCAGATCCGCGCGGACGGTTCGCCCGACCTCGGTGTTCATCACGACCACGATCCTGCGCGGCGAGTCGGCGCGCTGGTCGGACGACCTCGGCGGCATCGTCCGCGACCTCGACCACCGCGGCCTGTTCGTCTTCGGCGAGGACGACCTGACCGACCCCGAGGCGGCCAACCGCCTGGCGCTTGCCGCCCGGGCCAGCGCGGCCTTCCCCGGTGCCTTCGAGCCGGCCTACATTCCCGTCCAAAGCTCGCCCGACGCGGACCATCCCGACATGGCCGACTACGTCAACGCGGCCAGCGGCTTCTACGGCTCCGACGGCGGCATCCTGGTGAACCGCCCGATCGGGCCGGCCCTGCAAGAGATCTTCGACCGGCCGGCGCACGGGCGGCAGGTCCGCCGCGTGCTCGCCTACGTGGTGCCCGCGCCCAACCCGCCGGACGACCCCACGCCGAGCCGAGACGACGGGTCGACGCCGACAGTCTCCGACACGCTGCTCGGTGCCCTGGGCGCGGCGCTGAACCAGTCGATCGCGAGCGACCTGCGGCGCATCAGGGACCACAACGAGGCGGTACGCGGCGTCCGCGCGAGCCGGCGCGGGCTGTTCCGCCTCGCCCCGGCCGGCGGCCCCCGCCTCGCCGACGAGGCAATCTACGAGGCCTACCGCCACCGCGAGGCCGAACGCGCCGCGGACGTCGTCCTGAGCACGCTGGACCGGATCGTCACCGACACGAACGCCGACACGAACATCAGCGCGGACGTCGGCGCGGACGCGGCGACGCTGCTCGCGGACCCGGCCGGACGGACGGACCTGCGGGCCGCGGCGGTCGCGGCCGCGTTGGCGGAGTTCCCGGACCGGCTGCCCGGCCCGGACGACCTCGGTGACCTTTGGCGGCTGGGCCGCCCCGCGGTGGACGCCGCCAAGGGCATCCTGATTTCGATGATCAACGAGGCCTACCTCCTGTCGACCGGCCCGGACGACCGGGTGGCGCTGGCGACGCTGGCCCGGGAGGTGCACGCGGCGGTCGTCGCGCCCCGCGAGCAGGCCGGAGCACAGCTGCTCCCGCTCCCGTCGACGCCGGCGAACCGGGGCGGCTTCACCGTCGTCCGCCACACCCTGCGCGACCTGGCGGGGGCGTCGTCCGCCGCCGTGGTGGCCGAGGCGACCCGCCGCTGGCTACGCGGCGCCGGCGACGAGGAGACCAGCCGGACCGACCTCACGCTCGCCTGGAGCACGCTGGGCTCGGTCACCGAGAACCTGCGCGGTCTTCTGACCGGCGTCCTCGCCCGCTCAGCACCATCGCGGACGGCCACAACCGACCGCGCGGACAGGCCCGGCCACGGGGACGAGGAGCACGGGGGTCGACACGAGCGGGACGGGCAGGACGAGGACCGGCCCTTCGGGCCCGCGGCGCTGATCGCGCCAGGGCCGCGCACCCACGCGAACGGGCTGAGCCTCGCCGGGCGGCGCCGGGTCGCCACCCGCACCCTGCGGGACTTCGTCGGCTACCTCCCCACCCGGCGCTCGCGGGCCGCGCTGGCCCTGCTCGACCTGCACCTGGTCACCCACGCCCTGACCGGCGGGGACGTCGTCGACCAGCCGGTGGAGCTGGTCCAGGTGAGCGCGGACATCCGCTGCGATCTGGACCCGTCACGGGCGAGCGCCGACCGGAAGCTGACCGGGCTCCAACTCGGCAACTTCGGCGCGTTCGCGAAGTCGTCCTGGCGGGCCAGCGACTGGATGTGGGGCCGGTTGGACGGCGCCGCCTGGCTGGCCCGCATCCTGCTCGACCCCCGGCGGCTGGTCCACTTACGCGATGCCGCCGCGCCGGGCGCGGAACCGCCCGACAGCACCGCGACCTGGCTCACCGAATTCGTGGAGCTGCTGGCGACGGTCGCCGCGGGCCCCGTCACCGCGGACGTCCTCGACGAGCTCGCCTGGCTCGACGACCCGGACGCGGCCGTGCCGGCCGCCCTGCCCGAGACCGCGGCCTGGGTCGCCGCCGGGATCCAACGCGAGATCGCCGCCGGCGAGCTGACCAGCGTCGCCGACGCCGTCCGGGCGGACATCGCCGGTGCCCGGGTCGGCTCCGCGCCCACCCGGGAGTTCCTCGACGCGATGGCGCCCGGCCCGGCCCAGCTCGATCCCGCCGACGCCGCCCGGGTGCTGCGGGCGTGCCGCGTCTCGGACGAGCGGCTGACCGATCGGGCCAACAGCCCGATCCTCGCCATCACGGTCGCCCAGGTGCTGGCGGTCCTCACCGGGTGGCTGGCGTCGCTGCGCGCGCTGCCGCGGCCGCTGCGTCCGGCGGTCGCGGCGGTGCGCGCCATCGCCCGCGTCGCCTACACGCTGGTGGACGACGTGACTCGCGGCCGGCGCCGGGCGACGATCGCCCTCGGCACGGTGCTGCTCGCCGCCGGACTCGCGGGCGCGCTCATCCTGTCCGGCCCGATGGGCGGCGTGGGGCTGCTGGTGGCCGTGACGGGGCTGCTGCTGATCAGCCTCACGGGCTGGCGGGTGCTGCCCGCGGGGCTGGCCGTCGTGGGCGTGGCGGGGCTGGCGGTGGTGGCCGCGGCGGGGGTGATCCCGGTCGTGGGTGACCATCTCTTCCCCTGGCTACACGACGACGCGGTGCCCTACCTGGCCGATCATCCCTGGGCATGGGCGGCCGTCTTCGGCCTGCTGATGCTCCCGCCGGTGTGGTCACTCGCCGAACTCCTGCGCCCGCGGCGGCGGAGCCGACACCGGCCGGCAAGCTGACACCAGCCAGCCAGCGAACCGGCTCGGTCCGGCGAACTGGCACCGACCGGCGAGCTGACCGCGGTCAGGAGACGTCCGCCCAGCGCATCCCGCCGTCGGGCTCACGCAGGCAGGTGACCGGACGGCCGTCGGCACCCGGGACGATCTGCCCCGCGTCGGCGGGCTCGCACTCGCTGCCCGGCTCGGGCCGTGACCGGGTGGACTGCGCCGGAGCCTCCGGCGACCACCGGCCGGAGACGGCCGACCCGGTACCGGCTTCGCCGGGCACGCAGTAGAGAACCAGCCCGTTGACGGCGACGGCGGGCTCCTCATCACGCCCCGGGACGCAGGCCTCGCCCAGGAACACCGGCGACGGCGCCACCGACGGCAGGTCGGGCACGACCGGGCCGGTGGGCTCCGCGGACTGCGCGTCCGGGCTGGTCTGCGCCTCCGGGCCGGCCGGCGTGCTCGGGCCGGTCCCCGCCTGCGGGTTGGAACCCGGCGCACCGGCGCCCGCCGAAGCCGAGCCGGTGCTCCCCGGCCCGCCCGCCGCGGAGTCCGCGCCGGGAGTGCCCGCACCGGCCGTGGTCTGACCGTCACCCGCCGACCCGGCGTCCTCGCCGGAGCCCGCGGACGAGGACGAACCCGCTCCCGGTGGCTGCGGGGCCGCGGCCACCGCCGGCTCGGGCCGGGTGGTCGTCGTGTCACTCCCCGCCTCGCCGCAACCGGCGAGCGCGGCAGCGAGGGCCGCACCGACGATCACCACACGAAGACCGGCACGTGAGAGAACGGTGGAGCGAACCGGGCCGTCGAAGTTGTTCCGATGTAGCGAATCGAGGGCGGTGGGGGCACCCCGAAAGTGCCCCGACGAGGTGCCGCGGGAGGCCACGCCAAACGGACGATCACCGGTCACGGCATCCCTCCCCTCGCAGGTCCGGCCCACAGCCTCGATCCAGCTTAGGTAGCCGCTGGCACCGAATGCGGCCAGTTGACCGGAACGGGCGCCGGGCGGCGGCCGGAACGGGCCGGTTGTCCGGGCCCGAGACCGTCGTCCCGTTGCTGCTGGCTAGTGGTCTGGATGTGATTCCAGGCCGGGTGATCGGCGCTCTCCCGGAAGCTCCTCCATCCGGCTCGGATCGGCGCGGGCGTCCGACCGCGGGGGTGTCCTACCCCACTGAGGCCCACATTCCTCCTACGGGTGCCGACGAGTCCGCCATCCCGGGGTGCCGACCCGTGTCTCCTGGTGCCATGTCTTCTGGTGCCGCCGGGGCCGGGCGGCCCGGGCGGGAGAGCCCGGACGATCGCCCGCGTACCAGCCGGCGGGCCGGTCATTAGGCGTCGACGGGGACGGGCTGGGCCGCCCACTCGACCGGGGCGAGCTGGCCGCCCGTGGTCAGCTCGGAGGCCACCGCGGACAGGACGACCGGCTCACGCGGCGGCAGCGGGATGGCGTCCGAGAGCGTCCCCAGCTCCACCCAGCCGAGCAGCTCCTCGCCGCCCGTCAGGCCGAACACCGCGCGGACCTGGTCACTGTCGGGCAGCGGCGTCGACTTCCACGCCGAGGCGACTCCCTGGGCGTGCGCGGCGAGGCAGAGGTTCTGCGCCGCGGCAGCGGCGGACGCGTCCTGCTCGGCGCGGGGGACGCGCGCGCCGGGCACCCGGGAGGCGATCACGGCGATGAGGACCGGCGAGCGGGTCGCCTTGCCCGCGGCCTTACGGATGACCGGTTCGGCCAGGCCGCCGACCGCCTCGGCCGCCGCGGTGATGGCGTTCGCCAGCACCTCGCGGGCTTCGCCGCGCACCACCACGAACCGCCACGGACGCAGCATCTTGTGGTCCGGCGCGGTGGTCGCGGCGGCGAGCATGACGGCGAGCTGTTCGTCGGTGGGGCCGGGCTCCACGAGCCGGGTCGCGGTGCGTCGGGTCATCAGGCAGTCGAGGGCGTCCACAGCAGCTCCATTCGGTTCGGGTTCGCGTCCGCGCGTTTGCAATTTGATCTAATTTGGCCAGGATCGACCCGGATCGGCGCCGCGCACGCCAGGTTCCCGATCGTTCACTTTCCGCAGACGAACTCTTCCCATTTCACTGAGGTTCCCTCATAATATATGAGGCTCAGAAATCCGGGCTGCCGGCCGCGCACCTCCGGCAGCCCGCACCACCAGCAGCTGCGCACCGCGTGCAGCCGTGCACCGCCAGCAGAGAGGACGGCCGGCCCATGCCCCCACCCGACACCGGCGACGAGGTCGTCGACCTCATCCTCGCCCTCGGCCACCAGGTCAGGCGCGGGGTCAACGAGTCGCTGCGGGCCGGCGCCGGCCTGACCCTGCCCCGACTCAAGGTCCTGCGGCTCGTCGCGGAGACCGGCCCCCTGCGGCTGCGGGACCTGGCGAGCGCCGTCTCCGTGGCACCCCGGACGATGACCGAGACAGTGGACGGGCTGGAGGCCGACGGCCTCGTGCGCCGCCAGATCGACCCGGCCGACCGCCGCGCGATCCTGCTGGAGCTGACGCCGGAGGGAAAGACCACACTGGAGACTGGGCGTGCCTGCGCGTCGGCCGCCGTCCGACGCTTCACCGACGGGTTGTCGGCGGACGATCGGGCCACTCTGGGCCGGCTCCTGGCGCAGGTGCGGGACAACGCGGCTGCCGTTAACACGGTGCCGTTACCGTGAGGTGAGCACCTGGGCGCGCCAACCCGAGGAGGCCACGGTAACCGGAGCTCTCACGGTGGGTGAAACCCCGCGCCGCGGCGGCGACCGCCCCACCAGCGGCCGGGCCGGCGGCGCGCGCCCCGCTGTGGCCAGCGAGCCCGGCGCCTGGCCCAGTGCCGGCACCGGCACCGCGCCGGCGGTGGTGGACGTCCACCGGCTGACGAAGCGGTACGGGCGAGTGGAAGCACTGCGTGATGTCTCGTTCACCGTGCCCGCCGGGACGGTGACCGGGTTCCTCGGCGCCAACGGGTCGGGCAAGACGACGACGCTGCGAATTCTGCTGGGCATGGTGGCCGCCACCGACGGGCACGCCCTGATCAACGGTCGGCCGTACCGCGAGCTGCCCGCCCCGGCCCGCACAGTCGGTGCCGTGCTCGAGCCGGCGGCGCACCCGGCCCGCACCGGGCGCAACCACCTTCGCTGCCTGGCGCTGCCGCTCGGCCTGCCCCGGCGGCGGCGCGGCCCGGCCGTGGACGAGGCGCTGGCCGCCGTCGACCTCACCGCCGCCGCCGACCGCCCGGTCGGCACCTACTCGCTGGGGATGCGCGGGCGGCTCGCCATCGCCGGCGCCCTGCTCGGGGATCCCGAGCTGCTCGTCCTGGACGAACCGGCGAACGGGCTGGACCCGGACGGCATCCGCTGGCTGCGCCGGTTCCTGCGCTCGTGGGCGGCGAGCGGCCGCAGCGCGCTGCTGTCCAGCCACGTGCTCGCCGAGGTCACCCAGACGGTCGACCACGTCGTCATCGTCGACCGCGGCCAGGTGGTGCTGGCCGCGCCCGCCACCGAGGTGGGCCGCGGGCACGTCGAGGTCCGCACCCCGGAGGCGGACCGGCTCGCCGAGCTGCTGCGCCCCGAGGACGTCGTCCGGACCGGTCCCGACGGCCTGCGCCTGCCACACGGCCTCGCCGAGCAGGTCGGACGGCTCTGCGCGGCCCACGGGATCCCGCTCGTCGAGCTGCACACGACCGGCCCCGACCTGGAGCGGACGTTCTTCGACCTGACCAGCCGGGCCGACGACGAGACGCACGGCGGGGCCGGCGGCGGGGCGCGCGAGCGGGCCGGAGGCGGGTGGCGGTGACCGAGGCCCGCCCGACCGTCGAGGTCGTCCGCCGTTCCGGCCGCTCCCGCGGGCGCCGGGGCACGGGGCCGGGCACGGGCCGGCTGGTCGCCACCGAGCTACTCAAGATCACAACGGGGCGGTGGCAGCTCGTCGGCCTCTGCGTCGCACTGGCGGTCCACGTCCCGCTGCTGCTGCTGTGGGGTGCCCAGGCCGAACCGCTTGTCGCCTGGAACAGCCTGCGCTCGCGCTCGGGGTTCCTGCTCGCCTACGCGATGATGTTCTTCGGGGTGATCCTGGTGACCGGCGAGTACCGGTACCGCACGGTCACCCACACCTGGCTGCTCACCCCGCGGCGGTCCCGGGTGCTGGGCGCCCAGGTGCTCACCGTGCTCGCCATCGGCGCCGCGCTGAGCACGGCGACGTTCGCCGCCTGGTGGGCGCGCGGGGCGGCCCGGCATGGCGCGCCGGCGATGCGCGCGGACCGGCCGGCGGAGTTGCTGTCGGCCTATGTGATCGTGGTCCTCATGGTGTGCGCGGCCGGGGTGGCCGGAGTGGGGGTGGGGACGCTGACCCGCGGCTCGCCCGCGGCCGCCGGCGCCATCGCCCTGTCCGGGCTGGCCGAGGCCGTGCTCGACGGGGCCCGCTTCCACGGCCCGGCGACCGCACCGTTGGGCGTCCTGCTCTGGCCCACCAGCGAGAAACATGTCTCGTCCCTGCTCGCCGCGATCTCGTGGGCGGTGGTTCTCACCGCCGCCGCGAGCGCCTCACTGCACCGGGACCTGCCATCCTGAACAAGGGACCAACCGAATCCGTGATGTGGCATAGGTCACTGCCGGCGCGGCGCGTGTCCCCATCCCCTGCCGCGCCGCACCGCGATCGGCCTACGATCCCGCACATGGTGCCGTGCCCGACATGCGCGGAGGAGAACCCGAAGCGAGCGCGCTTCTGCTCCGAGTGCGGGAACCCGCTGCCCGTCGCGGGCAATGGGTCGCGCAAGACAGTGACCATCATGTTCGTCGACATAACCGGTTCGACGGACATCGGTGAGAAGATCGACTCCGAGCCGCTGCAGCAGGTCATGTGGCGGTTCTTCACGACCGTGCGCGAGGTCATCCACGCCCATGGCGGCACGGTCGAGAAGTTCATCGGGGACGCGGTGTTCGCCGTGTTCGGTATCCCGGTGCTGCACGAGGATGACGCGCTGCGCGCCGTGCGGGCCAGCCTGGACATCCGCGCGGCGATGGAGGAGCTCAACGCCGACCTCCAGCGCGAGTGGGGCCTGCGGCTGCGGGTGCGCATCGGCATCAACACCGGCGAGGTGACCGTCGCCGGCGGCGGCGCGACCGGCGACCCGGTGAACGTCGCCTCCCGGCTGGAGGAGGCGGCGCCACCCGACGAGATCCTCATCGGTGACAGCACGTACCGGTTCATCCGGCACAGCGTCACCGTCAGCTCGGTGGGCCCGCTGGTCGTGCAGGGCAAGCGGGAGCCGGTGCGGGCGCACCGCCTGATCGGGCTGGTCGACCCGACCGCGGGCCCGGGCAGTCGGGCCCCCACCCAGGGCTTCGCGGCGCCGGTGATCGGCCGAAACCGGGAGCGCCGCCGTCTCCAGGACGCCTTCGAGGCCGTCGTCGAGGAGCGGACCTGCCACCTGTTCACCGTGCTCGGCCCGGCCGGCATCGGGAAGTCGCGGATGGTCGGCGAGTTCTGCCAGGCCACCGCGTCGCGCGCCACCGTGCTCACCGGCCGCTGCCTGTCCTACGGCGAGGGCATCGCCTACTGGCCGCTGATGGAGATGGTGCGCCAGGCCACCGGCATGTCCGCCGACGAGAGCGCGCCGGACGGCCGCCTGCGCCTCAAGGAACTGCTGGCGGACGTCCCGCAGGCCGCCGAGGTGGTCGACGCGCTCGCCCCGCTGGTCGGACTCGGCGGCGCGGAGCTGGGCACCCAGGAGAGCTTCTGGGCGGTCCGCACCTTCTTCCAGGCCCTGGCCGAGAAGCGCCCGCTGGTGCTGTGGTTCGACGACGTCCACTGGGCCGAGCCGACCCTGCTGGACCTGATCGAGCACGTCGCCGACTGGTCGCGGGACGCGCCGATCCTGCTGCTGTGCCTGTCCCGCCCGGAGCTGCTGGAGGACCGGCGCGAGTGGGGCGGCGGCAAGTTGAACGCCACGTCGATGCTGCTGGCGCCGCTCACCGAGGCACGCTGCCACCGGCTGATCCGCACCCTGATGGGCTCGGACGACCTCGACCCCGCGCTCGTCTCGCGGATCACCACCTCGGCGGCGGGCAACCCGCTGTTCGTCGAGCAGATGGTCGCCGCGCTGGTCGACGACGGACTGCTGCGCCGGGAGGGCTCCCGCTGGATCGCCACCGGGAACCTGCGCGGGGTCACGGTGCCGCCGACGATCTCCGCGCTGCTGGCCGCCCGACTCGACCGCCTCGAGCCCCCGGAGCGCCGGGTGCTCGAGCGTGCCGCCGTGGTCGGCGAGCGGTTCTACCTGGACGCCGTCGCCGAGCTCTCCGACCCGGCCGAGCGCCCGTACGTCACGGAGCACTGCCTGTCACTGGTCCGCAAGGAGCTCGTCCACCCGGACCGCTCGGACCTGCCCGGCGTCGACGCCTACCGGTTCCTGCACGTCCTGCTGCGCGACTGCGCGTACCAGGCGACGTCCAAGCGCCAACGCGCCGACCTGCACCAGCGTTTCGCCGGCTGGTTGCAGGCGCGGATGGTCGGCGGGCCGGGTGAGCACGACGAGCTGGTGGGCTACCACCTCGAGCAGGCCTACCGTTACCGGGTCGAGCTCGGGCAGCGCGACAACGAGATGATCGAACTCGGCCGGGCGGCGGCCACCTGCCTGATCGAGGCGGCAGACCGCGTCCGCCAGGGTGACGAGACCGGCGCCGCCCAGCTCCTCAAACGCGCGATCACGCTGCTGCCGGAGACCGACCCGCTGCGGCTGCGGGCTGAGATCGACCTCGGCTGGGCGCTGTACTCCTTCGGCCGCCTCTCCGACGCCGAGCGCATCCTGCGGCAGGTCACCGAGCGGGCGCGGCGCGCCGGCGAGGACGGCCTGCGGGCGCACGCCCGGCTCGCCCAGCTGCGGGTGCTGTTCGCGACCGACCCCGAGGGCCTGGTCGCCAGCACGCTCACCGAGGCCACGGCGGCGCTGGCCGCGTTCGTCCGGGACGGTGACGATGTCGGCGCGGCGCTGGCCTGCCGCAGCCAGTCGGCGGCGTACGGCGCGGCCGGCCAGTTCGCGGCCGCGGAGAAGGCCATGGAGACCGCGGTGCGCCACGCCGAGGAGTCCGGGGTGCCCAGGGCCGCGCACTCGCTGCGGCGCGAGCAGGTCCTGCTGCTGAGCCTCGTGCCGCGCCCGGTGCCCTACGCGATCGCGAAGGCGACCAGGGCGCTGGAGGCGGCCGGCGACGACCGCGGCCTGCGTCGGGCGGTGCTCGCGCAGCTCGCGCTGCTCAACGCCATGTCCGGTGACCTGGAGGCGGCGCGCACCCACCTCAAGGATGCCGAGGAGATCGTCGGGGACATCCGCGGCGCCCGCACGGACCCGTTCCACAGCGGCTTCGTGGTGGCCCGCGTGGCGCTGCTCGCCGACGAGCCGGAGATCGCCGAGCGCGAGCTGCGCCGCAGCTGCCGCCAGCTCTCCCGGATGGGCGAGCGCGCGCACCTGGCCACCCGGGCCGCCCTGCTGTCGGACGTGCTGGTCCGGCGCGGCAAGCTGGAGGAGGCGCAGAAGTACGTCAACCGGTGCCGGGACGCCGCCGCCGGCGACCAGCTCCCCGCCCAGGCGGGCTGGTGCTCGGTGCACGCCAAGCTGCTGGCGATCTCCGGGCGGGACGCCGAGGCGCTGCGCTTCGCCGACACCGCGTGCGACCTGGCCGGCCGCACCGACGACATCGACGGGCAGGGCAACGCGCTGCTCGCCCGCGCCGAGGTGCTCTACCGGGCCGGGCGCAAGGACGACGCCGCCGAGAGCCTGGAGGCGGCCAGCGCCCGGTTCCTGCAGAAGGGGAACCGGGCGGCGGCGGCCACCAGCCGACGGCTGTTCGAGACCCTCGACGCCGAGCGCTTCGGCTGACCGGACCGGCTCAGGTCTGGAGCCGGCTCAGGTCGCCTCGGGTTTCGGGAGCGGGTTGAGCCGCGCGGTGCCGTAGGTGAACCCGGCCAGGTCCATGGTCTGCGGCGAGGTCGGCGCGAACGAGGTCCCGCCGTCACCGAAGGTCGCTGTGACGAGAATCCCACCGATGCGCAGGTCGTTGGAGATCCTCGGGTTGAAGCTCTGCTCCTTGTGGACGAGCTGACCGTCCAGCCAGACGAGCAGGACGCCGTCCGCGAAGCCTTCGAAGTTGAGCTTGACGCCCTGCTCCACACAGATCCAGCGGCCGGCCGGCCAGTGCCACGCGCCTTTGCCGATCACATTGATCGGGTGATCGGTGCGCGCGGTGTTCGCATAGACGATTCCTTCGTCACCGTCCCGCCACGCAAAACGGGTCGCCAATCCGCTTCGCAACGTTTCCGTGCGCTGACGGTTCTTGACGATGGTGCCGAAGAATCCCGGCAGGCGACCGCCCTTACCAAAGGCGAAACCCTCCGGGAACCGCAGGTAGTAACGCATGTACAACTCGTAGGGTGATCTCAGGGTGTGATCGACGAAGACCTGCGTCCCGCCGTACGTGGGCCCGTCGCCGTAGATTCTGGCGTCCGCGGGGTTCATCGCGTCAACCGGAAGTGAGATTCGCAGGAATTTCAGGAAGCGCGGATCGTCCGATGCCATGATCTCCGCCCGGTCCAGCCCGAAGCTCGACCGGCTCCGGGCCACCAGGTCCTTGCCGAAGAACTCCTTCGCCCCGGCCGGGTCCGCGAGGGTGCGCCGCGCGGCGGCGGTGGTCGCGGGCGCGGCGACGGGCGCCGCCGTGTCCGGCGGCAGGATCTCACTGGCCGGGTCGAACGGCTGGTCGTCGGAGACCAGGCCGCAGCCGGTCCCCGCCAGCGCGAACGCGCCAAGGGACGAGGCGAGCAGGGCCCGCCTCGTCCAGCCGCGCCGGTCCGGACCGGCCTCCCCCGGCCTGCCCGGACCGCTCATACGTTGGGGCGACCGAGCGCGTGGTAGATCCAGCCGGCGGCCCGCCACCGCTGCGGGTCGAGGGTGTTGCGGCCGTCGATGATGACCGGGCGACGCACCAGCGACGTCAGCAGCGACGGCTCGATCTCGCGGAAGTCGGCCCACTCGGTGAGATGCAGCACGACGTCGGCGTCGGTGACCGCCTCGGAGACGCCCGAGGCGTAGCGCAGGTCGGGGAACTTGCGGGCGGCGTTCGCCATGGCCGCGGGGTCGTAGACCGTCACGCGGGCACCCGCCTTGCGCAGCGCGTCGGCGACGTCGAGCGCCGGCGAGTCGCGGATGTCGTCGCTGTTCGGCTTGAACGCGGCCCCGAGCACGGCGACCCGCCGCCCGGCCGCGCCGCCGCCGAGCAGGTGGATGGCCAGCTCCACCGTCCGGCTGCGGCGGCGCAGGTTGACGCGGTCGACCTCGCTCAGGAAGCCGAGCGCCGGGCCGGCGCCCATCTCCTCGGCGCGTGCCTGGAAGGCGCGGATGTCCTTGGGCAGGCAGCCGCCACCGAAGCCGAGGCCCGCGCCGAGGAACCGCCCGCCGATCCGGGTGTCGTAGGCGAGGGCCGAGGCCAGGGTCTTGACGTCGGCGCCCGCCACCTCGCAGACCTCGGACATCGCGTTGATGAAGGAGATCTTTGTGGCGAGGAACGCGTTCGCCGCCACCTTGACCAGCTCGGCGGTGGCGAAGTCGGCGACGACCGCCGGCGTGCCGGCGGCCAGCGCGGTCGCGTACACCTCCCGCAGCCTGGCCTCGACCCGGACCCGGCGCCCGGTGTGGTCGCCCCGGTCGGTGCGGTCGGCCACGCCGTACCACTCGTCGTCGGCGGGCAGGCCGAAGACCAGCCGGTCCGGGCGCAGGGTGTCCTCGACGGCGAAGCCCTCCCGCAGGAACTCCGGGTTCCACGCGAGATCGACCTCGGGTGCCTCCCGGGCGAGCCAGTCGGCGAGGCGCACGGCCGTCCCCGCGGGGACGGTCGACTTGCCCACCAGCAGGGAACCGGCCTTCGGCTGGGCGGCGAGGAGCCGCTCGACGGCGCCGTCGACGTAGCTCATGTCGGCCGCGCCCGAGTCCGCGCGCTGCGGGGTGCCCACGCACAGGAAATGCACGTCCGCGCTCGCCGCGTCGGCGAAGGAGGTCGTGAAGGCCAGGCGGCCGGTCTCGAGGTTCTTGCGCAGGAGCTCCTCGAGGCCCGGCTCGAAGAAGGGCACCTCGCCGCCGGCGAGCCGGCGCACCTTGTCCTGGTCGACGTCGACGCCGACAACATCGAAACCCAGCTCGCTCATGCAGATCGCGTGTGTCGCCCCGAGATATCCGGTGCCAATAACGCTGATCCGGAGCGGGCTCCCCGCTTCTGGTGTGCTCATTGTGTGTATCCCCCCACTCAACGTCGGGCTGCAAGGCCGCGGAGCGCATTGTGGACCGCTCGCGTTTCCGGGAGATGAGGCGGGGTGCCGGGGCTGGGCGGACGCCGCGACAGGTAGCCGGTTGACTACCTAACGTTGATGGTTTGTCGTTGCCGGCGCCCGGGTACGGTGATCAGTTACGCCCTGTCCCGACCACTGCTAATGTCTGCTTCGTCTGTCAATGGATAGACATCAGCGACCACCGGCGGGGGTGCGGTGGGGACCTGAACCATCCGGCTGGCGCGCCGGATGGTTCGTACACGTCCCAACACGCTTCCCCATGACCCTGGCGTTCTCGGTGGCCTGCAGCTGGGGGGGCAACACACAAGATGGAGTGGTTCGGCGTCGCGATCGATTTCGTTCGCGATCATCGATCTCTGGTCCCGATCGGGATCGCGGGCGTTGTCTCCTGGGTGGTGTGGCTCACTCGCCGCCTGCTCTCCACCCGGTACCGCCCCGTCCGGAACAACTTCCGAGCCAGCACCTCGGTGATCGTTCCCTCGTTCCGGGAAGACCCCGACGTCCTCATCCGGTGCCTGGAGACCTGGCTCTCCCAGCAGCCGGACGAGATCATCATCATCCCGGACGTGGAGGACACCGAGCTCATCGCGAGGCTCGCCCAGCGCGCCGACCCGACGGTCCGCGTGATCCCGTTCGTCCACGAGGGCAAGCGCTCGGCGCTCGGGGTCGGACTGTCCGCGGCGACCAAGGACATCGTCGTGCTCTGCGACTCCGACACCGCGTGGGAGCCGGGACTGCTCGCCGCGGTGCAGATGCCGTTCGTCGACCCGCAGGTCGGCGGGGTCGGAACCCGGCAGAACGTCTACGAGCCGCGCAGCAGCGTGTGGCGGCGGGTCGCGAACTGGCTCGTCGACATCCGCTACCTCGACTACGTGCCGGCGCAGGGCCGGGTCGGCGCCGTCGCCTGCCTGTCCGGGCGCACAGCGGCCTACCGGCGCTCGGCGATCCTGCCCGTGCTGCACAACCTGGAGCACGAGTTCTTCCTCGGCCGGCGGTGCATCGCCGGTGACGACGGCCGGCTGACCTGGCTGGTGCTCGCGTCCGGCTACAAGACCATGCACCAGCACACGGCGCACGCGATGTCGATGTTCCCCGACAACCTGCGGGCCTTCATCAAGCAGCGGGTGCGCTGGAGCCGGAACTCCTACCGGACCTACCTGACAGCCATCTACAAGGGCTGGCTGTGGCGGCAGCCGCTGATCACCCAGGTCAGCGTGCTGCAGATCGTGCTGACGCCGGTGACCATGGGTGTCGCGATGACCTACTTCGTGCTGTGGATGTTCCGGCCGGAGGCGAACGCCCCGATCATCGCGATCGCCTGGCTGCTGCTCGGGCGGTTCATCCGCGGGCTCTCCCACCTCAAGGAGCACCCGCGGGACGTCTTCATCCTCCCGCTCACCGTGTTGATGATCATCGTCGTCGCGCTGCCCATCAAGACCTGGGCGTTCGTGTCGATGAACAAGCAGGGCTGGCTGACCCGGCGCTCCGACCTCATCGGCGGGGAGGGTCAGACCGACGCCTCCACGCGAACCAGCCCGGCCGCGAGCCCCCGCCCGGCGACGGCGACCGCGACGGGTGGTACCCGATGAGGCCCCCGCACCTGGCCGGATCGCCGTTCCCAGTCGGCCGCCCGGTCACCGCGCGGGTCCCGTCCTGGATACGGCGGGCGGCGCTGACCACCCTCGCGGCGGCCGCGATCGGGGGCGGTGGCCTGCTGACGGCCGTCCCCGCGCACGCCGAACCGGTGGCGCCGCTGCCCCCGGTCAGCTCGGCGGACGCGAAGAAGCAGTCGAATCTCGTCGACGCCGAGGACATCCGGCTGCGCTCGATGTTCGAACGTTTCGGGGTACTGACCGCGCCGACGCTCGTCGAGGTCGCGGGCAGCCTGCCCACCCTGCTGCTGCCGGCGCGTCAGGCCCCCTACACCGCGGGGGACGTCGTCGCGGCCGGCGGCGGGCGCCGCGAGGTGGACGGCGCCGTGCTGTTCACCGCGAACGTGCTGGTCGGCCCGCAGGCCCGGCTCGTGATCGATTCCAGCGTGACCGCGTTGCGCCTGGCCAGCGGCGCGTCCGGGTTCGCCTCGGTCGCCACCTGGCGCGGCGGGCTGGAGTTCGCCGGGCGGTCCCCGGAGCAGCCGCTGACCGTCGTCGGATGGGACGTTCAGAACCTCGAGCCGGACAAGCTCACCGTGGACGGCCGCGCCTACATCCGCACCATGGGCGGCGAGCTGATCATGCGCAATACCAGCGCCAACCACCTCGGCTTCTGGAACGGCCGGACCGGCGGCGTGGCCTGGACGGGAAGCAAGGGCGAGCCGAGCACGGGCGGCGCGGCGAACTCGACCCTGAGCGACAACATCTACGGCGCGTACGTCTCCGGCAGCGAGGGCATCCAGATGGTCGGTGTGCGCCTCACCGACAACGAGCGCTCCGGCCTGGCCGTGCACCGCGACGCCATCACCACGCTCGTGTCCGGGGTGACGGCGGCCCGCAACCACGGCGACGGCATGACCATCGACCGTGCCTCGGGCTCCCGGGTGATGCGCAGCACCGTGAATGACAACAGCGGCGACGGCATCTCGCTGGACGGCCGTGGCCTCGGCGTGGTCGCCACCGCGACCGGAGTCCAGGTCAACCAGATCAAGGACACCCTGATCGAGGAGAACACCGTCTCCGGCAACGGCCGGTACGGCATCCGGGTCGTCGGCGGCGAGAACACCGTCGTCCGCACGAACACGATCAGCGGCGGCCAGCTCGGCATCGTCGTCAAGAGCGGCGCCAACGGCACCCAGATCACAGGGAACAAGGTGACGGGGGCGGAGGAGGCCGGCATCCAGATCGGCCCGGACGCCCGCCGCACCGCCATCGTCGACAACAAGCTCGCCGACGGCCGCCTCGGCGTGATCACCCAGGACGCCCTCACCACCATCGTCAGCCGCAACCAGGTGAGCGGCGCCACCGACTTCGCCATCACGCTGCGTGGCGTGTCGGACGGCAGCACGATCCAGCACAACACCCTCGCCGGCGAGGGCTGGCGCGCGGTCGACACCCGCAAGGCGGTCGGGATCAACCCGCGCGACGTGCACAGCAACAACTCCGACGCCTGGGTGTCACGCGAGCCGAAGCACTGGTACACGCTGATCCGCCGCCATCCCGCCCTCATCGTGTGGGGCCTGGTGGCGCTGTTCCCGCTCGCCGGCTGGTGGGCGCGGCGGCGGGCCCGGCGCCGGCCGCCGCAGCACCCCTACCCCGAGTCCGAGCTGCTGGTCCGCCGCCTGACCGGGGGCACGATGCGCCCCGATCCCGCATTCTCCGGCATCCCCGACCAGCGGACGGAGTCCTCGGCGGCCCATTCGCCCGCGGGCACCGCACTTCCCCGGGTGCCCGCGGAGCGCTACCCCACGCCGGGCCGAGTGCGGCCGACCCCGGCCAGGGCTGACGCGGGCGTCCTGGCCCCCGCGGCACCCGTGCTCACCGCGGCGAGCCCGGCGGGGGCTGCGCTGGACGTCCAGCCAGCCCCCGGCGGTCGGGCCAGGCCTGGCTCCCGCCGCCGCGCCGGCGCGGCGGAGCCGGGTCGATCCCCGGCGCGGCCACGGTCCGCGACGGCCGGCTCCGGCGACACGGCCGCGCTCCGTACGGGTGGCGCCGGTACCGGTCACTCCGGTACCGGCGACCTTGACGGCGACCGCAGTGGCACCGACGACGTCGGCGCCGCTCTGTCGCCGGCCGCGACACTGACTCCGGCCGCCGCGCCGATCAGCGAGGACGCCCACCCGACCCTGCGCGGCCTGCGTTTCTACCGCACCCCCCGGGACCTGTCGGTCGGACCGGACATGTCGGCGGGAGAGGTCACGACCGAGATCGCGACACGGCCGTTCGACGGCGCCGACCACCTCGCCGGTCCCGCCCAGTGGCCGCGCGCCGAATGGGAGCAGGCGCCGGAGCCGGACCCCTACTGGTCCGGCAACCAGGGCCCGGACGGCCAGTGGTCGGACGGGCGGATCACCAGTGCCCCGATCCCCGACACCCGCCAGCCGATGGCGGATCACGGCGCCCAGCCGGCGATGTCCGGGCCCGGTCCGGACGCCGACGGAAACCTCGAGATCATCGATCCGGTGGGCACGGCGCCAGGTCGCCGCCGCCGTTCCAAAGGGGGAAACAACAGGTGAGGACCATCTCGCCGGGACGATCCCGGCGACGAGCCGCGGTGCTGCTGACGGCCGGCACGCTCGCGGCGGCGTCGGTCGCCCTGACCGCCTGCGGCTCCGGCGGCGGCGGTGCAGGCCCGCAGCCCAGCGCCACGCCGTCCGCCGGCACCGGGACGGCCGCCCCGTCCAGCGCCCCGGCGACCGCGGCCGCCGACCCGTTCGCGACGGCGGCGCCCGTCGCCGCGGAGCGGCCGGTCGAGTGCCCCGCCGGCGGGACCACCGTCAACAACGGCGGTGACCTGCGCAGCGCCCTGTCCGCGGCGAAGCCGGGGGCGATCATCCGGATGACGGACGGCGTCTACACCGGGGGCTACAAGCTGGCCGCCTCGGGCACCGAGGCCGCGCCGATCTGGCTGTGCGGCTCGCCCAAGGCCGTCCTCGACGGCGAGGACGACACGGACTACGTACTGCACCTGGACGGCGCGTCCTGGGTACGGGTGGTCGGCTTCACCGTGCGCAACGGCCAGAAGGGCGTGATGGCGGACCGCGTCCAGCACTCGATCATCGCCCAGCTGCAGGTGAACACGATCGGCGACGAGGCGATCCACCTGCGCACGGCGAGCTCGGACAACCTGGTCGTCGGCAACGTCATCCGCGACACCGGGAACCGGCGGGAGAAGTTCGGCGAGGGCGTCTACGTCGGGAGCGCGCACAGCAACTGGTGCAAGTACACCGACTGCGGGCCCGACCGCAGCGACCGCAACTCGGTCATCGGCAACGACATCGCCGGCACGACCTCGGAGAACATCGACATCAAGGAGGGCACGAGCGGCGGGGTGATCCGCGGGAACACCCTGTCCTCGGACTCCCTCGTCGAGGCCGACTCGTGGATTGACATCAAGGGCAACGGCTGGCTGATCGAGGACAACACCGGCATCGGCGGCGGCACTCTGGAGGACGGTTTCCAGACCCACGTCGAGCAGGAGAACTGGGGCCGGCAGAACACCTTCCGCCGCAACCGGCTCCCGGTGAACGCCAAGGGCTACGGCGTCTACATCCACGAGGGTGCCGACACCCAGAACATCGTCAGCTGCGACAACCAGGTCAGCGGGGCGTCATCGGGGCCGTCCAACATCGACTGCTCGTCCGCCTGACGCGGGGCGCGCGCCAGATCCAGCAGGTCCGGCTCAGGGCACCATTGCCCTGAGCCGGACCTGTTCCTGCAGCCAGTAGAGCTCCTGCGCCCACAGGCGGAGCCGGGCGACCGCCGTGAGCTGCGCCAACAGCGCCCGGGCGACGACCGGCCTGGCCAGATTCTGCGGCGACTCCGGCGGCCACTGCCAGTCGGCGGCGTCCTGGGCCGCGCGCCGGTAGGCCGCTCCACGCAACGCGACCTCCGCCAGGGCGAAATCCACCTGCTCGGTGACCATCGCGAGGCGGGCGCGCATGTCCTCGGTACTGACGGTCGGACCTCCCCCGCCGGCGGAGAGATCGGCGCGTCGCACAGACATGGTGAAGGAAGGGTACGAGGAGTTGGGCTGGGAGCACAGCACCGGATAGCCCACACTCTGGCGACCTGACGCACCGGGTGGGTGATTACCCGGCTCGGGTGAGTCCGGATCCGCACCGCCCCCCGCACGTGAGGCGACCGCCGGTTCGGGTAGGCGGACCTGCGGGGACACCGATCCGGATCCCCGACGGCCCGACCACTGGGGGCACTGGTGGACCTGACATCACCCGCGATTCTGATCATGCTCGGCTTCCCGCTTCTCGCGATGGCCGGGATGTTGATGATGAGCCGGGTCGAACGCAGCCTCACCGTCACCGGCCGCGCCGCGCGGACGATCGCCGAGGTGGGCCCGCCGCTCGCGCTGGCGGCGGGGATCACGCCGGGCGGCGGCGACGGCCCGAGCAGCGGCCTGCACGGCGGCTTGGACGAAGGCTTCGACGGCGGTTCAGTGGCCGCGGCGGCGGCCGGCCTCCTCGACGCGAAGCCGGCCGGCGAGCCCGGTCTCGCGGACGAGCTCGACGAACGCCGGCGCGGCCGCGCGAATACGCAGCTCGGCGTGGACGCGACGGAGCAGGAGATCCGCCCGGAGCAGGGCGGCGAGACCAGCGATGTCGATCGCCCGAAGTTCGGCCACATCCACCGTCACCACTCCGCCGCCCCGGCCCAGCAGCTCGCCGACCTGCTCGCGGAAACGTAGCCTGCCGACCGTGTCGAACTCGCCCCCGAGCTCGATCACGACGTCGTCCCCGGTCCGCCGCACGGTCATCCGCGTGGCTGTCGCGTCGACCCGCATGCGTGCGCCCCCCGGGATCTCCATCCGTCGCAGCACGGGCCACCACCCCGTGAGTCGATTACAGAGAGTAACATAGATCAAGGAATCGTTAAACCTTGATGACTAATTGACGACGCCCAGCCCAGCCCGCGACCGGACTGGACCGGGCGGTCGCGGCTCAGACCGACCGGAACAGGTTGATCAGCGCGTTGGTGGAGCTGTCGTGCCGCGGGGACGCCGACGGGTCGGCCAGCTCGGGGATGATCCGTCCGGCCAGCACCTTGCCCAGCTCCACGCCCCACTGGTCGTAGCTGTTCACCCCCCACACGACGCCCTGCGTGAACACCTTGTGCTCGTAGAGGGCGACCAGCTGGCCCAGGGCGAAGGGCGTCAGCTTCGGCGCCAGCAGGGTGTTCGTCGGACGGTTTCCGGCGAACGTCCGGTGCGGGACGAGGCCGGCGTCCACCCCCTCGGCCGCGACCTCCTCCGCCGTCCTGCCGAAGGCGAGGGCCTCCGTCTGGGCGAAGAAGTTGGCCATCAGCAGGACGTGCTGGTCGACGTCGCCGACACCGGGGTGGTTGGGCGCGAGGAAGCCGATGAAGTCGGCCGGGACGACCGTCGTCCCCTGGTGCAGGAGCTGGAAGTAGGCGTGCTGACCGTTGGTTCCCGGGGTGCCCCACACCACCGGGCCGGTCGGCACCGGTACGGGCCGGCCGGCCAGATCAACTGACTTGCCGTTACTCTCCATGTCCAGCTGCTGCAGGTACGCCGGGAAGCGGTCCAGGTACTGGCTGTAGGGGAGCACGGCGTGGCTCTGGGCGCCGAAGAAGTCCCGGTACCACAGCCCGAGCACGCCGAGCAGAACCGGCAGGTTCCGTTCGAACGGGGTGTTCCGGAAATGAACATCCATCGCGTGGAATCCGGCCAGCATCTCCCGGAAGTGGTGCGGGCCGATCGCGACCATCAGAGCGAGACCGATGGCGGAGTCCATCGAGTACCGGCCGCCCACCCAGTCCCAGAACTCGAACATGTTGGCCGTGTCGATGCCGAACTCGGCCACCTTCTCCGCATTCGTTGACACGGCAACGAAATGGTGCGCGACGGCGTCCTGGCCGAGCGCGGCGGTGAGCCAGGCCCGCGCGGCGCGGGCGTTCGCGAGCGTCTCCAGCGTGGTGAACGTCTTCGACGCGACGATGAAGAGCGTCCTGGCCGGATCGAGGTCGTGGGTGGCTTCCCAGATGTCCGTCGGGTCGACGTTCGAGACGAACCGGACGGCGATCGAGCGGTCGGAGTAGTCCCGCAGCGCCTGGTAGGCCATCGCGGGCCCCAGGTCGGAGCCGCCGATGCCGATGTTGACGACGGTCGTGATGTGCTCGCCGGTCGCCCCCGTCCACACCCCGGAGCGGACCCGGTCGCAGAACGCCGACATCCGGTCGAGCACGGCGTGCACCTCCGGCACCACGTCGACGCCGTCCACGTGGATGCTGGTTCCGAGCGGCGTGCGCAGCGCCACGTGCAGCACCGGCCGGTTCTCGGTGACGTTGATGCGCTCGCCGCCGAACATCGCCTCGATGCGCGCGCCGAGGCCGGCGCGATGCGCCAGCGCGAGCAGCAGTTCGACCGTCCGGGCCGTGACGATGTTCTTGGAGTAGTCGAGCCGAAGGCCGTCCGCCTCGACGGTGAACGAATCGGCGCGGCCCGGATCATCGGCGAAGAGCTTCCGCAGGGTCACCCCGGAGATCTCCGCGTGGTGCGCGGCCAGCGCGGCCCACTCCGGGGTCCGGTCGACGACCGTTCCAGCGGCGAGGGCGGTGGACTCGGTGTTCGCCATGACGTTGGAGGCCCTTCCTCGGAGGAGTGCTGTCGTGTGCCGCGCCGTCCGCGCGCCCACACGGCCGAACACCTGTCGACGACGACCAGCATGGTGCAGTCGCGCATCTGACGCGCCCGTCGGGTCCCTGCGAGGGGCGGAATGTGGGGGAACAGGCCGTAGGATCGCCGAGAACGCGACGAAGAACACCAAAAGACCGCGGTGCACCCACGCGACCGCGTCTCGCCCGATGAACCGCCCGATGAACCCCGCCCGATGAACCGAGGTGGAACCAGCGCCATCCAGCGCGGCGACTAGTACGAACAACACGCGGGACAGCCCACGCACGACCCGCACGATGTGGCCCTCGGGATGTCACCACCGCGTGGTGATCGTGGTGACGCCCCGGCAGCCGGTGACGGACGGAACCGACCTTGCTTATCGACAGATCTCTCGTGGAGGCGGCGCTCCCCGGATACGCGGTCGAGGGGGACCTCGGCAAGGGGGGCTACGGCCTCGTTCTCGCCGGGCAGCACCGGCTGATCGGCCGCAAGGTCGCGATCAAGATCCTCCTTGACACGACCGACGACCCCGACCTGCGCGCCCGTTTCCTCTCCGAGGCCCGCGTCCTGGCCGAGCTCGACCATCCGCACATCGTGCGCATCCACGACTACGTGGAGCACGAGGGAACCTGCCTGCTGGTGATGGAGCTGCTCTCCGGCGGCACCCTCAAGCAGCGGATGACCGCCGGGAAGCTCTCCCCGGAGACGATCTGCGCCGTCGGCGTCGCCGCGTCGGCAGCGCTCGCCACCGCGCACCGCCAGGGCGTGCTGCACCGCGACGTCAAACCCGACAACATCATGTTCGACGGCGCCGGGCTGCTCAAGGTCACCGACTTCGGCATCGCGAAGATCTTCGACGGCGCGGAGACCACGGCCAGCGCCATCCTGGGCACACCGCGCTACATGGCGCCCGAGCAGATCATGGGCGCCCGGCTGTTCCCCGCCACCGACCTGTACGCGCTGGCCGGCGTCCTCTACGAGATGTTCGCCGAGCGGCCGCTGTTCGGACGTCCGATGGCGGTGCAGCCGCTGACCCACCACCACCTGACCGTGATGCCCGACCCGCTCACGACGGTGCCGCCGGCGATCTCGGCGGTCATCATGCGGACCCTGGCCAAGGACCCGGGCGCCCGCTTCTCCGACGCCTCCGAGTTCGCCCTCGAGCTGGCCCGCGCCGGCACCGGCGCGTACGGGCCGAACTGGGTGGCGCGCTCGGACGTCAAGCTGCGGGTGGACGACGAGATCCGCGGCGTGATCGGCGGCTCGACCACCTCCGGGAACTCCGGCGGGTTCCCGGCCGCCACGCGCCCGGGCGGCTATCCGGGTCCTGGTGGTCCTGGCAGGCCTGGCGGGCCCGGTTACGCGCCCGGGCAGGGCGGGCCCGGTTACGCGCCCGGGCAGCCGGGCGGCCCCGGTTACCGCGGCCCGGTGCCGGGCTCCGGCCCGCAGCAGCCCGTCGGCGGCGGCTTCGGGCCCGGCGGGCCCCGGCCCAACCAGCAGATGCGCCCGACCGGCGGGCATCCGTCCACCTCGGGCTTCCCCGGCGCCACGCCGGTCATGCCCGGGCAGGGTGTGCCGGGCGGTCAGGGCCGGCCCGGGCCGACTCCCGGAACGCCCCCTGGCGGCTGGCGCGGCTACGGCCAGCCCGGCGGGGCCACCCCGCAGCCGATGCCGCTCACGCCACCCGCCGCGACGCCCCGGCCCCCCGGCCCCATGGGCCCGCCCAGCTCCACGCCGCCGCCGCGGCCCGTCCCCGGCTACGGCGGCCAGCCAGGGCAGCCCAGGCAGCCCGGCCCGGGCCAGCCGGGGCCGGGCGGTCCGCGGCCCACCGGCGCCCAGAACTTCGGTGGCCAGGGCTGGCAGGGCTCCGGGCCCCGCCCGCCCGCGCACCAGGCCCCGCCACGGCCGCCCATGGGCGGCCACCGCCCCCAGCCGGGACCCCCGAACCGCAACAACCGGACGCTGATCCTCGCCGCCGTCGCCGCCGCCGTGGTCGTGGTGCTGACCATCGGCCTCATCGTGGGCCTGTCGGGCGGCGGCAGCAGCGACGACAGCGGTTCGGGCCGCGACCAGGTGTCGGTGCTCCCGGTCCCCGGTGTCGCCTACACCGGAACGCCGGTGACGGTGCAGGGCCTCAGCCCGTACAGCGTCGCGATCGACCCGCAGGGCACGCTGTTCATCACGAGCCTGTCGTCCGACCGGATTCAGAAGGTCGCCAGGACCGGGGAGGTCTCCGACCTCGCCGGTACCGGCGCGGACGGATACAGCGGCGACGGCGGCCCGGCCACGGCCGCCAAGCTCAACGGCCCCGGCTCCGCGGTGCCGGACAAGAACGGCAACATCTACATCCCGGACGCACAGAACTACCGCATCCGGAAGATCACCCCGGACGGGATCATCACCACGATCGCCGGCACCGGCACCGCGGGCTTCTCCGGCGACGGCGGCCCGGCCACGGCCGCCCAGATCAACAGCGCGGAGAAGGTCGCCATCGGCCCGGACGGCTCGATCTACATCGCCGACTACGACAACCACCGCATCCGGAAGATCACCCCGGACGGGATCATCAACACGATCGCCGGCACCGGCCTCCAGGGCTACTCCGGCGACGGCGGCCCCGCCACCGCGGCCAAGCTGGACGGCCCGAACGACGTCGAGCTGGGTGACGACGGAACGCTCTACATCGCCAACCTCGGCAGCAACACCATCCAGAAGATCACCAAGGACGGGATCATCACCACGGTCGCGGGCAACGGGCAGAAGGGCTTCTCCGGCGACGGCGGCCCCGCCACCGCGGCCCAGCTCTCCGTCCCGTCGGTGTCCCTCGGCAACGGCGGGGAGATCTACATCGCCGACTACGGGAACAACCGGGTCCGCAAGGTGGACCCGAACGGGACGATCACCACGATCGCCGGCACCGGGGCCGAGGGTTCCGGCGGCGACGGGGGCCAGGCCGCGGCCGCCCAGTTCAACGAGCCCAGCTCGGTCGCCGAGGACGCCGACGGCGCGCTCTACATCGCCGACTCGGGCAACAACCGGCTGCGCCGCATCGCTCCGGACGGGACGATCACGACGGTCGCGCAGTAGGGCGGCGCGGAGATGACCCGACAGCGAGCAGTGCACGCGGCCCGGTGGGGGGCCGTCACGTGACGTTCGTCGACACCAACCGCGTCGCCGCGGCCCTGACCGGATACGAGCTCGGTGGCGAGCTCGGCCGGGGCGGCTTCGGTGCCGTCCTGGCCGGCCGGCACCGGCTGATCGACCGCGACGTCGCCGTCAAGGTCCTGCTGGAGCCGGGCGGCGACGGCCACAGCGGCAGTGATGGCGACCTGCGCGGGCGGTTCCTCGCCGAGGCCCGTGTCCTCGCCGGGCTGGACCATCCGCACGTCGTGCGGATCTACGACTACGTCGAGCGCGACGGCCTGTGCCTGCTCGTGATGGAGCAGCTCACCGGCGGCAGCCTGAAGAACCGCGGCCCGGCCATGCGCGACCCGCGGGCCGTCTGCGCGATCGGGCTGGCCGCGGCGAGCGCGCTGGCCGCCGCGCACGACCGGGGCGTGCTGCACCGCGACATCAAGCCGGACAATCTCCTCTTCACCGGGGACGGCATCCCCAAGGTCACCGACTTCGGCATCGCCAAGATCCTCGAGACCACGGCGGCGACCACGACCGGCCTCGTCGGCACCCCGCGTTACATGGCGCCGGAGCAGATCACCGGGAGCCGCCTCGGGCCGGGCACCGACCTCTACTCGCTCGGCGTCGTCCTCTACGAGCTGCTCGCCGGACGGACCCCGTTCCCGTCGGGGCTGACCGTCCCCGCGCTGCTGCACCACCACCTGTCGGTGGCCCCGCTGCCGCTGGTCGAGGCGCCGCCGCCGCTGGCGGCGGTGATTCTCTCGGCGCTCGCCAAGGAGCCGGGGTGGCGCCCGCCGACGGCCCGCGACTTCGCGCTCGCGCTCGCCACGGCGGCGACCACGGTCTTCGGACCAGGCTGGCTGACGGCCAGCGAGGTGCCGGTGCGGCTGCCGGACGAGATCCTCGCCGCCGCCGGCCACACCCAGGGGACCACCCCCACCCCAGGAGAACTCGCCGCGCACCTCGGACGGCCTCAGGCCGGCCGGGGCGGCTCCGGTCCGTACGCGACGCTGGCACCCACCGCGGTCGATCAGGCCGGCGCCGGCGGCCGGCGGGCGGGTGGCGGACGGCGGCACGCGAACGGCGGCCGGCGCGGCCCGCGGCGCCCGACGGCGCTGATCGCCTCGGTCGCCACCCTCGCCGTCCTCGCCGCGGCGATCGGCATCGGGTTCTGGGTCTCCGGGTCCGGCGACGATCCCGACCGCCCTGCCTGGAACGGCGCCGCCGCGGAGGTCAGGGGCCTCTACACCACCGAGGGCATCGACGTCGGTCCGGACGGCTCCCTCTACGTCGTCGACGGCGGCGGCTCGTCCGGCCAGGGCCAGGTGCTCCGGCTCGGCACGGACGGCGTGGTCACCCGGATCGCCGGGGTCGGCCCGCCCGCTCCCGTGCCCAGCGCCACGGCCACCGGCAGCGCGACGGCCACCGGCAGCGCCAGCCCGTCCCCGTCCCCCACCCCCGTGCTCGGCGACGGCGGCCCGGCCGTGGCCTCGAACCTGATCGGGCCGGCCGGGGTCGCGGTCGGCCCCGGCGGCGAGGTGTACATCGCCGACAGCGACGATGGCCGCGTCCGCCGCGTCAACGACGACACGACCATCACCACGGTCGCCGGCGCGGGGCCGGGCACCGGCTTCGGCGGCGGAGCGGGCCGCGCCGTCGGCGCGAAGCTGTCCGGTCCCTCGGCGGTGGTCGCCGCCGAGGACGGCACCCTCTACCTCACCGCCGGCTACCGCGTCCGCAAGGTGACCACCGATGGCCTGATCTCGGTGGTGGCCGGCAACGCCGACGAGTCGGGTACGGCCGGCGACGGCGGGCCGGCGGTGAACGCCACCCTCACCTCGCCGTCCGGGCTCGCACTCGCCGACGACGGCACCCTCTACGTCGCGGACAGCAGCGCCCACACCGTCCGCAGGATCACGAAGGACGGAAAGATCACGCTCGTCGCCGGCAAGCCGGGGCAGTCCGGGTACGAGGGCGACGACGGGCCCGCGGTCGACGCGCTGCTCGCCTCCCCGCAGGACCTGGCCCTCGGCCCGGCAGGCGAGCTCTACATCGCCGACACGTACAACAACGTGATCCGGATGGTCACTCCGGACGGTAAGATCACGACGTTCGCCGGCAGCGACGAGTCCACCGCGGACGACGCGGACGGCGCCCTGGCCACCGAGACCCGCATCTCCTCCCCCACGGGGCTGGCGGTCGACACTTCCGGCGCCGTGTACGTGAGCGAGGGCAGCTACGGTGTCGTCCGGCGAATCGCCCTCGACCGCACCGTGACGACCGTTCTGCGGCAGGCGGAGGAGTAAACAGTCCGGGCGAGGTGCTACGGGCCGGGCGGGGATGGACGAGACAGGCAGGATGTTCGATCGGCGCGGGGCGCTGCGGCTCGCCGGGGCGGGCCTGGTGGCGCTCGGTACGGGTGGGCTCGGCGCGGGCCTCGCCGGCTGCGGCGACGACGACAACGGCGAGCCGACCGAGCGGGACTGGAGCCGGCTCGCCGACCGGCTCTCCGGCCGGCTGGTCCGGCCCGGCGGCGCCGAGTACCCCACCGCCAGCCAGCTCTTCGACCCGGCCTTCGACCGGATCCGGCCGCGGGCGATCGCCTACTGTGCCTCCCCGGCCGATGTGGCCGCCGGTGTGGCCTTCGCCAGGTCCACCGGCATCCCGTTCACCGCCCGCGCGGGCGGGCACAGCTACGGCGGCTACTCGACGACGAGCGGCCTGCTCCTCGACGTCTCCACCCTGAACGCGGTGCACCCGGGAATCCGGTCAGGGATGGGCGGCGCGACCGGCGGCACCGGAACCCCCGGCTCCGGGATCGCGACGATCGGCGCCGGCGCCCAGCTCGTGGACGTCTACGCCCAGCTCGCGGCAGCGGGCGCCGCGCTACCGGCCGGCTCCTGCCCGACGGTCGGGATCGCCGGGCTGACGCTCGGCGGCGGGATCGGGGTCGTCGGCCGGCGCCACGGCCTGACCTGCGACCGGATGCTCGCCGCCGAGGTGGTCCTCGCCTCCGGCGAGATCATCCAGGTGGACGGCCAACGCGACGCCGACCTGTTCTGGGCGCTGCGTGGCGGCGGCGGCGGCAACTTCGGCGTGGTCACGTCCTTCACCTTCGCCACCCACCGGGCGACCCCGCTGACCCTGTTCACCTACCGCTGGCCGTGGGCGGCGGCCGCCGTCGTCGTCGCGGCCTGGCAGGAGTGGAACCTGCGCCCGGGCGCACCGGACGAACTGTGGTCGACCTGTGTCATCACCACCGCGCCGACGCCCGACGGGACCGGGACGCCCACGATCCGGATCAGCGGCGTGATCAGCGAACCGCCCGGGGTTCCGTCGTCGGCCCGGGCGCTGCTGGCGGAGCTGGTCGACGCCGTGGGCAGCGCGCCGACGTCCACCTTCGCCGCCCAGCGGGAACCGCTGGAGGCGATGCTGATCGAGGCCGGCTGCTCGGGGCGGACGGTCGCGCAGTGCCATCTCGCCGGGCGGAGCCCGGGCGGGGCCCTGGAACGGGTCGCCCAGCTCGCCGCCTCGAACTTCCTCACCGAGCCGCTGTCCGCGGCCGGGTCGGAGGCGCTGCTGGGCGCGATCGAGAGCCGTCAGCGGGAGGCCGGTCTGCGCTCCGGCGGGGTCATCCTCGACTCCTGGGGCGGCGCGATCGGCCGGGTCGGGGCGGGGGAGACGGCGTTCGTGCACCGCGACGTGCTGGCCAGCGCGCAGTACATCGCCGGCTACGACGTGCGGGACAGCGCCGACCTGCGCCGCCGCAACGCCGAGTGGCTGCGGGCCACGGTGGCGGCCATGGCGCCCCATGTGTCGGCATCGGCCTACCAGAACTACATCGATCCGGAGCTCAGGAACTGGGCGGAGGCGTACTACGGGACGAACCTGCCGCGCCTGCGGTCGGTCAAGAGCGCCTACGACCCGGACAACGTCTTCCGCTTCGCCCAGAGCATCCCTCCTGCCTGATCGACCCGAGCGATCATTACTCCAGGTAACCGGACGGGACGGCTGGCTGTCGCTCCGAGCAGGGAGTCGACGTCAACCTGCCCGGAGCGACACGGATCAGTACACCCGTTGATCCTCCGGCCCGACTACTGGCTACGGATGGTCTAACCACTGTCCACTCTGTGTCTTCCGACACATGGCGGTGTTCGCGCGACGACAGGCGTTCCCGGCATCCGGGCGCCGCCCACGCCAGCCGGGTCCGGCGGCGGCCGGACGAAGGCCACACCCCCGTCGAGGACGCCACATCGAGGCACCGGAGGACCACCGGTAGGCCCGGCGCGGACCCCGCCGTGGCACGGCGGTTCCTCTTGCGACCGCTACTCGAAGTCAGTACACCTGTGCTGTCGGTAACCGCCGACGGTTACCAACAGCACCGGTCGCCGACGCCGCCGGCTGCCCACAGCTCCTCGGGAGGACCCACATGAAGCAACTGATCTGGCCGTGGGGTGTGACCATCTTCGTCTTGTTCTACATGGTCAACTCGCCGGGAGACGCAGCCGATGTGATCCACAGCGCGGTCGGCGCGCTGGGCTCCGTGGCCGACGGCCTCAGCAACTTCGTCTCCGACGTGGCCGTCTGACCCGCCCCGTTCCCGTCAGAAGTCGCGGGCCAGCGGACGGGTGACCGCGACGACCGTCGTCCAGTCCGACAGCTCCGAGAGCACGACCCCCCACCGTGCTCCCTTCGCCGCGATGACCTGCCCGTTCCCGATGTACATGCCGACATGGCCCGGAGCCAGGGCCGTTCCGTCCGAACCGGGGATGAACAGCAGGTCGCCGGGCTGCGGGTCGACTCCCGACACGCGCGGGCCGAAGGCGAGCTGGTCGGTGGTCACCCGGGGGATGGAGATGCCGATCATCCGGTAGGCGGCCTGGACGAGCGACGAGCAGTCCCAGGCTCCCGGTCCGGTCGCCCCCCAGACGTAGGGCTTGCCGATCTGGGAGCGCATGAAGTCGATCACCGGACCCAGTGCCTCGACGGAGACCGTCTCCCCGGTGTCGAGGGCGTCGCCGTACACCTGCGCCTGCGCCAGGATGGTGCGCACGTAGTTGCGCGTCTCCGGGTAGGGCGGCACACCGGCGTACGCGAGCACGGCACCGGGCCCGGCGTTGTAGGCCGCGAGCATCTTCTCCTGCCCCGACCCCGGGACGGACGCGACCGACGCAGCCACCGCGCAGTCGTAGCGCGCCGCGGCCGGGATGGCGTCCACCGGGTTCCACACGTCGCCGGTGCCGTGCGAGGCCCAGGTGCCCGGCATGAACTGGGCGATGCCCATCGCGCCGACCGGCGACTGCGCCCGGGGGTTGAACCCGGACTCCTGGCGCAGCTGCGCCGCCAGCAGTGAGGGCGTGACCTCGGGGCACCCCGCCGCGTTGGCCGCGTCAATGATCATTTGGACGTACTCCGCCGGGATGCCCTCGGAGTTGACGATCGTGCGGCCACCGATGTTCTTGTCGTCCAGGAAAGGCGCGGCGATCAGCAGGATCAGGACGGAGATCAGCAGGAAGGCTCCGGCGACGGTCACGAAGCCGCCGACGCCCAGCCAGACCAGCCAGCTTCTCCGCCGGCCCGATCTCAGCGCCATCCCAGCCGCCCCCGTCCGTCTCGCCGCTACCGGCCCGGCGCGTCGCCGGCGGCGTTCGCGAGGTCGGCGCCGGCAAGGCGCCAGGTGCCGTCGGTGCCGACGAGCATCGTCACCGCGGGCGTGGAGACGGTGACCTCGGGCGGCCCGTCACCGGTCACGGTCTCCCGGCGCACGTTGAGCAGGAGCGACACCTGCCCGGATGCGGTCGTGTCCGCGCCGCCGACGGGGGTCGCGGCGAGCACCGTGACGGTCGACCGCGTGCCGGCGGCACGCAGCTCGTCCCAGGCGGGTCCGGCCTGCGGGTCGGCGGCCGGACCGCCGGTGCCGGGCTCGCCGGAGGCCGGGGCGCCGGCGCCGGATCCGCTCAGCTCCGCGGCGAAATCCGGTGTCAGACAGTCACGGGCGCGTTCGACCCCGGCCGACGGGCCGGAGTCGGTCCGCGCGTCGAACGACTGCCACTTCGTGAAACAGTCCCGCGCCACGGAGACCGGGTCTGTGGGATCGACCGTGCCCTGAGGGTCGGCCGTCGCGGTGGCGAGCGGGGGGCCGGGGGCCTGGCTGGCGCCCGGCGGAGGCCCGGTGGTCGCCGAGGGTGGCGGTTGGGTGGCGTCGCCGATCGCCCCGCACCCGGCCGTGACCACCAGCAGCGACGAGATCAAAATCACGGAGGCCGCGGGTGCCCTAGACCGAGAGCAACCAAAGTGCCGATGCGGTGATTCTCTCTCGTTCCCGCGTGGTCTCACTCGTGGCCGTCCAACCAGTCACGAACCCGGCCGCGGCGGATCCGCCACTGATGCCCGACCTTGCGTGCCGGGATCGCGCGCTCCGACAGGAGCTTGAGCACGGTGCTCTCGGACAGCCGCAGCCAGGAGACCAACTCGTCGACGGTCAGCACGTCGTCGTCGTCCGCATGACGCGGCGGGCGGGGCGTCGTCGCAGGTGGAGCGCCCGACGCGGCGGGCGGGGCCATCGGCTCCGCGGTCCTGGAGACAGGCCGCGCGGGCATCCGCGCCGGGCGCGACGAGGCCACCGAGAAGCCGTCCTGCACCACCCAGGGCCCCTTTCTCAGCCGGCGATCGTCCGCCGGTACGCACCGGCGAGGGAGGCTAACACCGCAATGCCCGCCCTGGCGAGTCCCAACTGGCGCTTGTCATACTTGAACGGCTCGTGTTACATCGATCCGACCGCAGCCGAGAGCAAGTAACAGTAAGTAACCGTAACTGGCACCAACTAGCCCAGACCTGCAATCAGCCCAGACCTGCCAGGAGGGCGACGGCGCGTGAGCGATGTGCCACAGGCACCGTACGGCGAGGAAGGGGACGCGCGGCCCGTTTCGTTGATAGGTGCGCGAATCCCCTCACCTACGCCATCCGCGGCCAAGCTCCCGGCTCGCGATGGCGAGAGCGACGACCGCTCGGCGGCCCGAGCTGCCCGCCGTCGGAACCGTCGGCGCGGCGATCCCGACGATGTCTCCGCCACCGACGATGGTGACGGATCGTGGCAGGACCAAGCGTTCCATCTAGAGGATGCGGTGTCCGGCGACCCGCCCCCCGCAGGCCGGTCCGGCATATCGGGATCAGGCCGGACGGGCATGACCCGCGGCACCGCCCCGGAGCCGCGCGAGCCCGGGCAGCGTCGGGGGCGGCGCCTGCCGCGCACGCCGCCGGCAGCCGGGCCCGTCCCGCCGAGGTCGTCTGTTCCGCCCGGCACGCCCGTTCCGCCCGGCGACGCTGCCCGCGGCGGCCGCGCCGTGCCGCCCCGTTCGCCGCGCCCCGAATCGCCCAGGGCCGCTGACCAGGCACGGCGGTTCGACGCGGGCGCCGCGGCGGCGGTCGACTCGCCCGACGGCTCCCTCGACGGCTCCGCCCCGCCGCGCCGGCCGATGCTGCGCCGGGCCGCCACACCCCGCGCCGTCCCGCCGCCGGCGCCGATGGGCCGCAAGGACCCGAGCTTCCCGCCCGCGACCTCGGCCGCGGCGGCCGCTGCGGCAGCGGCCGCCGCCGGCACGAGCACCACGGCCGCTCCGGGCACCCCCGGCGGCGCCGGAGCCACCGGGAGCCCGGGCTCGTCAGCCGGCTCGGGTGGGTACGCGGGTTCGAGCACTCCCGGTAGTGCGGCCCGTCCTGGTTCCGGCGGGTCAGGTTCCGGTGCTTCGGGTTCCGGTAGCTCGAGTGCCGGTGGTTCGGGCGCGATGCGGTCCGGTGGCGCGCGGTCCGGTGGAACCGGCCGGGCCGCCGGTTCGGCTGGGTCCGCAGCCTCGCGTTCTCAGCGTCCCGAGGCGCCGGAGGCGCCGGTCCGGCGGGCCGGCGGATCGGGCGGCACCAGCGCGCCCCCGCCCAGCCGCCGGCCGACGTCGGCCGGCCCGCGCCGTCCCGGGCGCCCGTCCGCCCTCGCGCCCAGGACCCCCGCCGCCAACCCCCCGCCGGCGGGGCCGGAGACGGGATCGACCGCATGGCCCACCCCGGCCACGGGATCGCCACAGGCGGACCACCCGGCGGCGGGTTCACCACCGGCTGGTCCCGCGTCCGGTGGCTCGTTCGGCGAGCCCACGCCGGGCATGGGGCCAGGGCCGTTCGACGCGCCCACGGGTCTGCACCCCGCCGACGCCTTCCACGCCCCGGATGCCTTCCGTTCGCCCGAGACCACCGGCGCGCCCGGAGCGCCCGACCCGCGCCACCCATCCGACGCGCAAGGGCCGTACGACCGGTCCGAGCCGCTCGCGCCCGGCGAGGCAGCTGGCTCGCCGGCCCCGGCGTGGCCCTCTCAGGGCTACGGGCAGGCCGACGTCCCGTTGGTGGATCCGTCGCCCGGTGGCCCCCCGGTGGAGCTCGGTGGTCTCCCCATGGAGCTCGGTGGTCTCCCGACGGAAAGCCGCTCGCCGAGCGGCGACCAGCCGGGCAGCGGGTCCTACTACGACCCCTGGGCCCCCCATCCGGCGCCGGATGCCGGGAACGACGAGTCAACCGGTGCTCCCGTGTGGGGCGCCGTCGACGCCTGGCAGGAGGCCGGCGAACCGGTCAGCCTCGGGGAGCCCGCCCAGCCGGGCGAGGCGGCCCCGCCCGGCGATCCCGCCAGCGGCAGCGGCCCGGCCGAGCGCACCCGGCGGGGCGCGGCGGCCGGCGAGACCGAGACCGAGACCGAGACCGACGATTCGGCCGCGGCCGGAAGCCCGTCAACAGGCGGAGCGCCGCCCGCCGACGAGGCCGCGTCCACGGACGCGGCCTGGGCTGGTCACGGCGTCGCGGCACCCGAGCGGACGTCCGACGTGCTCCCGCGGCCCTCGACCGAGCTGGTTCCCGCCGGTCACCTCCCGAGGCCGGGCACCGGCGCCGACCGCGCGCCGGCACTGACCGACCAGGGCCCAGGCCAGGGCCTGTGGCCCTGGCAGGAGCCCTGGGCCGACCTCGACGACCTCGAGCCATGGGAGGAGATCCCGCTACGGATCACTCTCTCGGACCGGGCCGCGGTGGCCCTGCCGGGCTCGTGGCGGATCGCCGTGACCTCCCTGTTCCCCTACTCCGGCACCACCACGTTGGCCGGGGTCGTCGGACTTACCCTGGCCGGTGTGCGTGCCGAGCCGGTGCTCGCGATCGATCTCTACCCCGGGGCCGCCACGCCCGGTTTCGTGCCGCCCACCTCGTCGGAGAGCGCCGAGATCGACGAGTCGCGGGGCGACAACCTGGTCGCGCGGGTCGGCAGCCGAGGCACCACCACGGTTGCGGACATCGCCCGCCGGCGCCGCTCCACCGCCAAGGCGACGCCCGACGAGCTGCGCTCGCTCGTCGGCGCGCGGCGGTCCGGCAGCGTCTTCGACCTTGACGTGCTGCCGGTCGACCGCCCGGTCGGCGACGAGGAGACCACGAACGCGCTGGTGCCGGTCGACGAGCCGATCACCCCGGCCATGCTGCGCTCCGCCCTGGGGGCGCTCGGTCACGCGTACCCGCTGATCCTGATGGACGCCCCCGCGACCGCACCGCTGACCCCGGAAGCGATCCGCGCCGCCGATGTGATCCTCCTCGTGACCCTCGCGACCGCGTCCGACCTCGAGGCCACCCTCGCTGACCTGCGCGATCCCCAGGGCTCACTCGCGGAGGTCGGCGTGAGCGCGCGGGAGCGCACCCCGTCAGGCCAGGGCCCTGGCCACCCGCCGCACGAGCGGACGGGTCCCGCGGTGATCGCGGCCGTCGTGTCGCCCCGCCGCGGCCGCCCGTCACCACGCACACGCACCGCCACGGCGCGGCTGGCCCGCCACGTCGACGGCATCGTGCGGGTCCCGTACGACCCGCGGCTCGACCCGAGCAGGGGGACGCCGGTCCGCATCCCGCGGCTGCGGTGGGCGACCAGGAGGTCCTACCTCCGGCTGGCGGCCGAGACCGTCGACGCGCTCGCCGGCATCGCCAACGCTGATGTCGGGACACCGGCCGGCGGAGAACATCCCTCCTTTCAACCGCAGTTCGAACGACCGATACGCACCGCTCCGGTGTTGCCACGCAACGCCGATACTGATCACGCAGAGGTGTCGGGCGTATCATTTGGCGACCTGCGGCACGGAAGCACACCCACGCGGGTGTCCGGGCCGGATCGTCCGGGCGGCCAACCGCCCGCAGGAAGGGAACCACGATGATCGTCGATGCAGCCGCGGCCTCGGCAGCGGCCATTCTGGCCGTGGAGGTCAACCCGGACGACTCGAAGGCGCCCGGCATCAACGCCTTGAAAGACCTGGTCAACGGACTTGCGGCCTACGCCGTGATCGCCGCCGTGGCCGCCGTGCTCCTCGGCGGAATCGCGTGGGCGCTCGGCGAGCGCATGGGCCTCGACCGCGCCTCGATGGTGGGTAAGAGCGGCGTACTGGCCGGCTTCGGCCTGGCGTTCCTGGTGGGCGCCGCCGCTGCCTTCGTCAACTTTTTCCTGGCGACGGGCGCCTCGGCATCCAACAGCACCGACGATACGAACGGCATGCGCCCACCCGCCGTGGTCCAGACTGTTGCCCCCCAGCCCGCCGAAGACGTCGTCGATGACCCCGACGTGGTCCATGAGCTGCCGTCCACAGGCTTCTAAGCGGTTCCGGGGGTATCTGGGCCCCGACATTGCGATGATGACCCTGCCGGCACGGGAGGGGAGTAGGCGTTGGTGAGCCTGGCAGAGTGGGCGATCAGGCGCCTGATCATCGTCATCGTCGCGACAGCCACGGTGAGCGCGATCGGGGCCGGAGCGCTCGGCTTCTTCATGGGACGGAATTCATCGGACGACGGTCCCAAGGCCTCGGCCGACCCGGAGCCCGTCTCCGACGTGCCCACCGAGGCGCCCCCGACCGGGACGCCTGCCGTGGTGGTGCCCCCGAGCAGCGAGGCGACCGCGGCCGGCGACAGCCCGATCGGAGCACCCACCCGGGTCAACCAGTTCGGCGTACCCGTCGGCTACCCACACACAGAAGCCGGCGCAATAAGCGCCTGCGGAAACTACATCGCGGCGACCAGCATGGCACGCAACCGCGAGCACACGAGATCACATGACTTGATTCTTTCGATCTCAGACGAAGAGACTGCAAAGAGGCTTTCCGACCTGCTCTCCGGGATCGACGCGGAGACAGCAAAAAATTTTGGCGTTCCCTCGGTAATCTCTCCACAATTCACCTTGAATCATCGAGTTATTGGATATCGTGTCAGCAATTTCAATGGCGGCGAAAGTAAAGTCGAAGTACTCTCTGCCATTGCTGCTGGAGTAAGCGGAGAAAGCCCCAATCTGCAACCCGCCATGCATTGGGGCACCGATATATGTACGATCAACTGGGACGGCTCGGATTGGAAGCTTCGTGACGTCTCAGGTGGAGTAGAAGGACACGCTATGACTGAGCGAAGCTCAGAGGCCTTCGAGCGCTTCGCTCTTTCGGGGGTGACATCATGACTGCCACTCCTACAGTGGAGATCCTGGCTGTTCCAAATCCAGTATCTGGCATTGGCGATGCAATCGCGGGCCTAGCTGGTGGTGCGGCTGACGAGTTTTTGAGTTCGGTTGGTAAAGCCTTCTGTAACATGGCGGCTGACCTGTCGTCGTCTGTCTTCAGCTTTGCGGCACAGAAGACAGCGGTCGACCTGAACGCGCAGTATGTCGTCGACAACTACAACATCGTCTTCGGCATGTCGGTGCTGATCGTCACCGGGCTCTTCCTCTGTTCCTGCACCGTGGCGGCCCTGCGGGGCGATCCGCACGTGTTCGTCCGGGCCCTCGCCACGACCGGCACGGCGATCATCGGGTCGTTCATCGCCCTGACGCTGCTGCAGATGGTCCTCGCCGCCTCGGACGGCATGGCGGATGCGTTCGGCGACAACAAGGCGCTGGGCGCCGACCTGGTCGGGCAGCTGCGACAACTACCCGAACAGGGAAATTTCGCCCTCGACCTGGTGCTGTCGCTGCTCGTGGCGATCTTCTCGTTCGCGCTGTTCGTGGTGCTCTACATCCGCAAGGTCGCGATCATCGTCGTGGCCGTGTTCATCCCGCTGTACCTGGCGGGCCAGCCGACGATGACGACGAGTGCCTGGATGAAGCGGGCCACCGAGATGCTGGTGGCGCTGATTTTTGCGAAGCCGGTGATCTACGCAATATTTGCCCTCGGGGCGGGCATCGCCCAGGATCCCAGTGGATCGGCCGTTGACCAGACGCTGAGCATTCTCAGTGGTGTCGTTGTGATGATCGCGGCGGTGTTCTCGCCGTTCATGCTGATGCACCTGCTCGGGTTCGCCGACGTCCAGCTCATGCGCGCGGTCGGATCGGCCGGGCGCCGCAGCGCCGCATCGTTCGGGCACGGAGCGGGTGCTCTGCTCGGTTCCTCGTCCCGGGAGACGTTCCGTGGGATCGGCTCGCGTCTGCAGACCCGGAACCGGGGAATGCTCGGCGACGCCGGTGCCATCGCGGGCGCCGGTGTGCCGACGGCCCGCCCGAGTGTTCGCCCGGGTCGCGGTGGCGTCGGCTCCCCGCTCGGAGTTCCGGCCCGGGCCGCCGCGGGGGCGGCTGGCGGAACCGCCGGAACCGCGGCGGTCCGCGGCGTTCGTGCCAGGGTCACCCGCTCGGGCGCGGCCCCGGCTGTGGCCGGCGGCCGCGAGGCGGCGTCCAGCGGCACGCGGGCGACCGCTTCGGTCCGGGCTACGTCCACCGCGCGGCCCCAGACAGCGCGGGCGATCACGTCAGGTGGCGGCGGCGCGGCCCGTCCGGGCACGTCAGGCGGCGGGCGCAGTACCGCGTCCGCGCCGAGCGGATCGGCGGGCGCCTCGGCCGGCAGGCCCCCGGTGACGCCGTCACCACAGCCGCGGGTCACCCCGCCGGCGCGTACCGGGGGTGGGTGAGCAGCTCATGGCCGCTGAACGCAGCTACCGCTTCGGGCCGCTGGAGCGCGGCGGTGTGCTCCTCGGCATGCGCTGGCCTCAGCTCGCGCTCCTGATCGGCGTGATGCTCTGTGTTCTGGGAGCGCTGCGTTCGCCGTTGGTATTCGTGCCCGTGTGGCTGCTGCTTGCCGCGGGGTTCGCCTTCGTCGCGTTCGTCCGGGTGGAGGATCGTAACCTCGACCAGTGGGTGCCGATCGTGTTCGGCTTCACGATGCAGAAGGTGACGGGCGAGACGGTGTTCCGTGGAGGGTTCTTCCGGCTCGGTCCCGGCGACGACCGGATCACCAGGACGGTCCTGCCAGGACCGCTGTCGAGCCTGGTCATGTTGTCGGTTCCGGTCGGTGGCAGCCGGTACGTGGCTGTCGTCAAGGACGTGAAGAAGCAGACCTACACCGCTGTCCTCCAGGTGAAGGGCAGCCAGTTCGCGCTGCTCGAGTCCGGGGACCAGCAGGCCCGGGTGGATGCCTGGGGCGAACTGCTGGCCGGTCTCACCGGTGGTGGCGGCAAGCTGTCCCGCATCCAGTGGCTGGAGCGGACGCTGCCGGACTCGGGCGACCAGCTCCAGCGGCACTGGCGGGTGCGCGGTCATCACGACGACTCGTGGGCGTCGCAGGCGTACGAGCAGGTCATCGACGCGGCCGGGCCGGTGGCGCAGCGGCACGAGACCTACCTTTCCTTCCAGCTCCGGGCGAAGGACGCCCGCCGGGCGATCCAACGCGCCGGCGGCGGCGACCAGGCCGCGTGCGCCGTCCTGCTCGGTGAGCTGCGGACGATGGAGGCGGCACTCGCCAGGGCGTCGATCAGCACCGTCGGCTGGCTGCCACCGCGGGCGCTGGCCGCGGTCATCCGCACCACCTACGACCCGTACTCGATCGAGATGATCGATGCGCGGGGTGGGGCGAGCACCGACCTCGCGGGTGGGCTGAAGGGCCTGCCGTCCGGCATCGACCCGGCGATCGCCGGCCCGGTCCGGACGGTCAACGCCTGGGACCACTACCGCACCGACTCCGGCTTCCACACCACGTACTGGATCAACGGCTGGCCTCGGGTTCCCTCACCGGCAGCCTTCCTCGCGCCGCTGCTGATGGAGACCACGTGCCGGCGCACGGTGTCGCTCGTCGTGGAGCCGCTGCCCGGCCGGAAGGCGGAGAAGGCGGTCAACCGGCGCCGGATGGCGCACCTCGGTGAGCAGCAGATGCGGGACAAGGTCGGCAAGGTCACGACCCAGCGGGATGTGGCCGAGGCCGACGAGGTCGAACGCCGTGAGCAGGAGCTGATCGCGGGCTTCGGCGCCTTCCGGTTCCACGGGTTCGTCACCGTCTCCGCCGACGACCTCGAGTCGCTCGCGGACGCCTGCGGTGAGGCCGAGACCCTGGCCTCGCGCAGCCGCCTCGAAATGGTCCGTCTCGTCGGCGAGCAGGACCAGGGCTTCAGCGTCGGCGCGCTGCCGCTCGCCGTGGGGGTTGCGTGACCTCCCGCCCGCCCGCGGTGGGGGGCGACGCCGCCTGGGGCGACCCGATCCGCTACGACGCCCCTGGTAGCGGCACCGGCGCGAGCGACGACTACCACGCGGACTACGAGTACGACGACGCCGACCAGATCGACCCGGGCCATGATCCCGGCCGCGACGCCGACGGGTTCGTTGACCTCGGCGGCAGCCCGCGCACCCGCCGCCGGGGCGCGAAGGCCGCGGCGGCGCACGACCGCCGGTCGCGGCGAGCCGAGCGGGCCGCGGCCAACGCCGAACGGGCCGCGATGCGCCGCGCGCAGGCCGCCCTGCGCCGCGGCGCGCAGCCCCCGAAGCTGCTCGGCCCGTTCGCCGGACGGGCGTATCACAAGCTGCGCCTGCCAGCCCATATGGAGACCACGGCCCAGATCGCCGGGATCTATCCGTTCGTCGTCGACTCCGGGCTCGACGCGCCCGGCATGTACATCGGCCGGCATGTCTGGTCGGGCAACTCGTTCGACTTCGATGTCTTCGAGCTCTACCGGCAGCAGGTGATCGAGAACCCGAACTTCGCGGTGTTCGGGGCCGTCGGCTCCCGCAAGTCCGCGCTGCTGAAGACGCTGATCTCGCGGGGTTCGGCCTTCGGGTACCAGGCCGCTGTCCCCTGTGACCCGAAGGGTGAGTACACCCGGCTCGCGCGCCGGCTCGGCTGCGAGCCGACATACATCGGGCCCGGCATGTCCACCCGGCTCAACCCGCTGGACGCCCCTCCGCGCCCGCGCGGCATCGCGGACGCCGACTGGGCGCGCGAGGTGAAGCGGGCGCGTTCGTCCCTGCTCTCGTCACTGATCGAGACCGCGAAGGGGGTACCGCTCACCCCGGCCGAGCACACCGCCGTCGATCTCGCGCTGGACGTCGTCACCCGGCAGATCACCGGCGCGACACCGGACCGCTGGGCCACCCCTCTGCTCCCACACGTCCTCGAGGCGATGACCGACCCGAGCGAGGAGGACTGCTCGGCGCTGCCGATGACGGCCACCGAGCTGCGCGACGCGTCCAGAGACGCGACGCTGACCCTGCGCCGGCTCACGCACGGTGCTCTCGGTGGTCTCTTCGACGGCCCGACGACGTCCCCGTTGGACTTCGACCGGCCGATCGCGGTGCTGAACCTGGAGCGGGTCCAGGGCAGCGACGAGATGATCGCGCTGATCATGACCTGTGCGCAGGCATGGATGGAAGCCGCGCTGATGCGCCAGGACGGCGTGCAGCGCTACGTGGTCTACGACGAGTGCTGGCGGCTGATGCGCTTCGCCGGGCTGGTCCGCCGGCTGTCGGCCCAGCAGAAGCTGGCGCGTCAGTGGGGCTGTGCCAACGCGATCGTGGCGCACCGCATCTCCGACCTGCTCTCCGCCTCCCCCGACTCGGTGGAGATCGCCAAGGGCCTGCTCGCCGAGACCGCGATCCGCATCCTGTACAAGCAGGCGTCCGACCAGATCTCGGACACCCAGGAGGCCCTCGGGCTCACGGACGTGGCCGCCGACCTGCTCCCCCGCCTGGACCCGGGCTACGCGCTGTGGCTGATCCAGAACCGCGCCTTCTACGTCGAGCACGTCGTCGGCGACCTGGAGATCCCGGTCGTCCTCAACGGCTCGAAGATGCACGGCGAGATCGACGACACCAACCTCGTGCCGGACGACCTGGACCCCAGCGAGCTCGACCCGCCCGAGCTCACCCCCCGCGCGTGGACCGACCCCCCGGGGCCACCGGCCTTCGTGCGGCGGGCCGCCGCCCCGGCGCTGGAGACCGGACATCCGCTGGGAGACCCGCCGCCGGGCACGCCCGCCGGCGACCGGTCCGGCCCGGGCAGCGGTCACCACGACGGTGGCTACCACGACAGTGGCTACGGGTATGGGCACGACCCGGCGGAGGAGGTCGAGGAGAACCTCGTCGCCGAGCAGCCGCGCTGGTCCGCGCCCCCGCTCGCCGGGGACGGCTTCCACCACATCCAGGTGGGCGATCCGCACATCATCGACTCGCCGCCGCACCACGGCCGCGGCGGTCGCACGAGCGGGCCCGACACCGCCGGCTGAACCCGGCTGAACCCGGCTCGACGCGCCAGCCGAAGGGCCCGGGCAGACCCGGTCGCGGCGCGACCGGGTGAGCCCGGCGCGCCGCGCCAGAGGCCTGGCGCCGTTACCGGCGCAGCAGGCCGCGCAGCCGCGAGCGGGTCGGCCACGACGGGGGCGGCCCGGCGACCTCGTAGCGAGGGAACACCCGCTCGGCGACGTCGACCAGCATCGCCACATCGATCGGGCGCAGCACCACCCCGGCCGAGAGGATGTAGTCGGCGACTCCGGCCATCGGCAGCAGCAGCACGCCGTCGACCAGGGCCAGGCCGTTCGGCACCTCGGTACGGGCGAAGGCGACGACCGACTGTGCCTCGAGCTGCCATCCGGAGGGGAGCTCGGCGACGAGTTGGCCGGTGGCCTCCTCGCCCATCCAGGCGACCAGGCCGAGCATGGCGCGCAGCGGCACCTTGCCCGCCCACACCCCGGCCGCGTTCTGCCGGATCGGCCCGCGGTGGGCGTCGGTCTCCACCACCCAGGCGCCTGACGGCCCGATGACCAGGTGGTCGATGTTGCCCGCCGAGTCGGCGAGCTGGCGGTCGTGCAGGACGGTGTAGCCCGCGCGGGTGAGGCGGTCCAGCGAGCGGGCGGTACGGCGCTCGGCCTCCGCGTCCACCCGCCAGGCCTCGATCTCCGGCGGCACGCGGTAGTGCCGGGCGGCCAGGACACCGAGCACGGCCAGCCCGGTGAGCACCGCGACCTGCGCGACCGTCCCGCCCGCGAGCCCGGCGGCACCGCACACGAGCCCCACGAGCACGGCGGCACCGATGGCGCCCGCCGCCGCAGTGATCATCACCCGTCGTGATCTGTCGCCGCGTTCGGCGGCGTACAACTGTCTTCGGCGCAGGTATTCGGCCATGGCCGACCTACCGGCCGACACGCGATCGGACGTGTCCGCGGTCACCACCTCCCGTCAGGTCTATATCGCCGCCGCGCTTCGGCGGACCGCAGGGGGGTGACTGCGAGTCTGCCGTGCCCTGGTCACCGCGCGCTACCGGGAATCTCCCCCATCAGAGTCACACTTCCATCCAATTCACAACCACAACAGCCCTGAAGCGTGGAATAACCGGAAGAACCACGGAGGTCCCATGTCCCACCTTTGGGGAAGTGGAAGCCATCACCACGGGTTGTGTCGGGTGGGCATCAGCCCACGGCGGCCCCACGAGGGGTAGCCGGGCCGCCGCCGTGGGGAGAACGCCCTCACGACAGGCGCCTTCTGAGGATCGAGGCGCCGAGAGAGGAGCCACTCGATGCCACCCTGCGTGACACCTGAGGCTTCTGGACGCCGACGACGGGGCACGACCGGCGAGGAGGCACCGGCCGCTCGACCCGAGTTGATCAGCGGGACAGATCACATAGCAGATCACACAGAGACCACTGTTCCTACTGCGGCTCCAACCGCGGTTGGAGCCGCGACTCCCATCGCCACCTTCGACGATCTCCTGCGCCTCGCCGCCCGGGACGTGACCCCCGCCGCCCCGGGCTCACCGGCTCCGGACGCGGCCACGACGAACCGGGTCGGCATCGAGACCGAGTGGTTCGTCGTCGACGTCGCGAACCCGCGCCGGCCCGTCCCCGCGGACGAGACCGCCGCGGCGTTGGAGAGCGTCCTCGCCCCCGGTGACCAGGGCCGACAACCGGACCGAGGCCGGGAGAACGGCCAGGCCCGCGACGGCGGCCCGCCGGGCACCGACTCGGCCCCGCGGCTTCCCGGCGGCAGCCGGCTCACCTTCGAGCCGGGCGGCCAGCTCGAGCTCTCGGGTCCTCCGCTGGACCTGACCGCCGCCGTGGACGCGATGCGCGCCGACCTCACGCTCGTCCGCGGCGCCCTCGCCCGGCGCAGGCTCGGCCTGGTCGGCATGGGTGTCGACCCGCTGCGGACGCCCGTCCGCCACACCACCGCCTCCCGGTACGTGGCCATGGAGCAGCACTTCCTGACCCGGGACTGCGATGACGGCCGGACGATGATGTGCTCGACCGCCTCCGTCCAGGTCAACCTGGACATCGGCACGGACACGGCGCAGGCCGTCGAGCGTTTCCGGCTCGCGCACGCGCTCGAGCCGGTACTGATCGCCATGTTCGCCGCGTCGCCGCTGGCCCACGGCCGGCAGATCTCCTGGCAGTCGGGTCGCCAGGCGGTCTGGGCCGGTATCGACGCGAGCCGCACCGGGCCGGTCCTGCCCGACCCGGCGGCGCCGGCGACGGCGTGGCTCGCCCAGGCGGGCCTGGGCGGGTGCGGCGACGCCCCCGGCGCGCCGCCCACCGGAGACGCCCAGCTGGCCTGGCTCTGGGCCCGCTACCTGCACGACGCGGACCTCATGATGGTCGGCGAGCCGGACGGGCGGTACCAGCCGGTCCGGAACCGGACGACCTTCGGGGACTGGATGGCCGGGGCGGGGCCGGTGGCACGCCCCCCGACCGCCCAGGACCTCGGCTGGCACGCGACGACGCTGTTCCCGCCCGTCCGGCCACGTGGCTGGCTGGAGCTGCGTTACCTGGACGCTCAGCCGTCCGACCTGTGGCCGGTGGCCGTCGCCGTGCCGGCGGTGCTCCTCGACGAGCCGGCCGCCGCCCGGGCCGCGCTCGCCGCGTGCCTCCCGGTCACCCGGCAGGGGCGGCTGGCGGCCCAGCTCGGCCTGCGGAACCCGGCACTGCACCGTGCGGCGGTGCGGTGCGTCGACCTGGCCCTGGACGCGCTCGCCCGGACGGACGCCGATCCCGGGCTGCGGGCCGCGGTGGAGGCATTCGCCAACCGTTACACGCGGCGGGGGCGCTCCCCGGCCGACGACCTGAACGCGCGTTTCGAGGCGCGCGGGCCGGCTGAGCTGCTGCGCGAGGAGGCGTCCCAGTGCGTTCCAGTCCCTTGACCGGCGACCCGACCACCACCCGTGGCCCCGCCGCCGCCGCGGTGGCGGCCGCCACCGGCCGGGCCGGCGCTCCCGACCCGGCAGCCCCTGCCGGCCCGACGGCCGCTCCTGCCCTCGACGCGGAGGCGCTGGCGGCGGGGTTGGCGGCGGCCCGGGACCGGTCGCTCGCCTACACCGACCTCACCGAGGACGACCTCCTGCGCCAGCACTCGCCACTGATGTCACCGCTGGTCTGGGATCTCGCGCACATCGGCAACTACGAGGAGATCTGGCTGCTGCGCGCCCTGACCGGCGCGGCCGAGCTGCGCCCCGGCCTGGGCGACGTCTACGACGCCTTCCGGCACAGCCGGGCCAGCCGGACCGCGCTGCCGCTGCTCGGCCCGGACGAGGCCCGCGCGTACCTGCGGGACGTCCGCGGGCGGGCGATGGACGTCCTGACCGGGCTGGACCCCGACCTGCTGCACGCCCCGGAGACGGCCGGCGAGGCCGCCGGACCCGAAGCCGGGAACGGGAACGGGGCCGCGAACGGGGACGGTGAGCGGGACGGCGGCGCGGCCGTCCACCGGCGTGCTCGGCTGCTGTCGGGGTCGTTCGTCTACGGCATGGTGATCCAGCACGAGCACCAGCACGACGAGACGATGCTCGCGACGCTGCAGCTGCGCGCGGGCCCGCCCGTCCTGGCCGACCCGCGGCCGGCGCCGCCATCCCCGGCCGGGCCGGTGGACGAGGCGGCCGAGGTCCTGGTGCCGGCCGGCGAGTTCACCATGGGCACGTCGACCGAGCCGTGGGCGTACGACAACGAGCGGCCGGCGCACCGGGTGTTCCTGCCCGCCTTCCGCCTCGGCCGCTACCCGGTCACCAACCGGGCCCACCTGGCGTTCATCGCGGACGGCGGCTACGCCGACGAGCGGCTCTGGTCCGCCGAGGGCTGGGCGTGGCGCTGCCAGGAGGGCCTGACGGCGCCGCTTTTCTGGTCACGCGACGGCGACGTCTGGACACGCCGCCGATTCGGGCGGGTCGAACCGGTGCCTCTCGACGAGCCCGTGCAGCACGTGTGCTGGTATGAAGCCGAGGCCCACGCCCGCTGGGCCGGACGACGGCTGCCCACGGAGGCCGAGTGGGAGAAGGCGTGTGCGCACGACCCCGTCACCGGGCGTTCACGACGGTATCCATGGGGCGACACCGACCCGACTCCCGAGCTTGCGAACCTGGGGCACCGCACTGCGCGGCCCGCACCGGTGGGCGGCAGGCCGGCCGGCGCGAGCCCGTACGGCGCCGAACAGATGATCGGGGACGTCTGGGAATGGACCGGCGGCGGGTTCACCCCTTATCCGGGCTTCGCGTCGTTCCCGTACCGGGAGTACAGCGAGGTCTTCTATCCTCGCGATGCGGCCCCGGCCCGGTTCCGGGTGCTGCGCGGCGGCTCCTGGGCGACCGATCCCAGCGCCGTCCGCTCCACGTTCCGCAACTGGGACTTTCCGATCCGACGGCAGATCTTCGCCGGGTTCCGGCTCGCCCGCGACGCCGACACCCCCTGACCCCGCCGGGGGCACGGCGCCGAGTCCCGCGCGCAGAAAGGTCACGCCTGCCCGTGTGCCGTCACCTGGCCTGGCTCGGTGCCCCGCGCACGCTCGCGGAGCTGACCCTCGACCGGCCGTCCAGCCTGCTGCGCCAGTCGTGGGCGCCCCGCCGGATGCGGCACGGGACCGTCAACGCCGACGGCTTCGGTGTCGGCTGGTACGCGCCCGGCCTGCGCCCCGAACCCGCCCGCTACCGGCGCGCGGTGCCGATGTGGACGGACGCCTCCTACAGCTCGTTCGCCGGCGCCGTGACCTCGGGATGTGTGCTTGCCGCGGTGCGCAGCGCCACCGTCGGGATGCCCGTCGAGGAGACCGCGACCGCCCCCTTCGCCGAAGGCCGGCTGCTGCTGAGCCACAACGGGCGGGTGGCCGCCGACGGCGCGCTGCGGGAGCTGGCGGCCCGGCCCGGCGCGCCGGTGCCGGACTCCCGCTGCGACTCGGCCATCGTGGCCGCCCTGCTGTGGGAGAGCGCGTCCCGGTTGCCACTGCCGCGGGCCGTGGCGGACGTCGTCCTGACGCTGGGCGGGCTGCGCGAGCCGGACGGGACGCCGTCCCGGCTGAACCTGCTGGTGACCGACGGCACGCAGCTCGTGGCGAGCACCTGGCGGGACACCCTCAGCTACCGCGAGGAGGTGGACGGGATCGTCGTCGCCAGTGAGCCAGATGATGACGAATCCGGTTGGGTCGACGTACCGGACCAATATCTCCTGGTGGCCGACACACACAAAGTTACTCTTAGTAGTTTGATCTCTTAGAACGACTACGGTGAGTCGTACGAGGCAGACGGAGGGCACCACGATGACATCGAGGACACCGGCTACCGCCCCGGAGACGATTCCCGTGCCCGGCAGGCAGCCGCATCCCGCCACGGCCACCAACGGGTCCGCCCCGTCGGGCAGGCCCGACGAACCCGCCCGAACGGACCAGGCCCCGCAGATCACCGTGGACCGCCACCTCGCCGCCACCGAACGGCACGCCTCGCTCGCCGCGGACGTGCGCGCCGGCCTGACCTCCCGCCCTCGTGAGCTGCCACCCAAGTGGTTCTACGACGCCACCGGCAGCCTGCTGTTCGACCGGATCACCCGCCTGCCCGAGTACTACCCGACCCGCCGCGAGCACGCGGTGCTCACCGCGCACGCCGCCGAGATCGCCGCCGTCTGCCCGGCCGGCACCCTCATCGAGCTCGGCTCCGGCACCTCGGAGAAGACCCGCCTGCTCCTCGACGCGCTGCGCGCCACCGGGGTGCTACGCCGCTTCGTCCCCTTCGACGTGGACGAGGAGACCCTGCTCCAGGCCGGACAGGACATCCTGCGGGCGTATCCGGGAATCTCGGTGCACGCGGTGGTCGGGGATTTCGAGCGCCACCTCGGCCTTCTCCCCGGCGCCCGGCCCGCCGCGGATACGGGCGCGGCGGCGGGCGCCGGCGCTGCCGGTGCTGATGGCGGCCACGGTGAAGGCCGCGGCGACCGGCGGCTTGTGGCCTTCCTCGGCGGAACCATCGGCAACCTGCGGCCCGCGGCGCGCGCCGCCTTCCTGCGCGCCCTGAGCGACCAGTTCGCCGACGGCGACGCCCTGCTCCTCGGCGCCGACCTGGTGAAGGACCCGCGACGCCTCGTCGCGGCCTACGACGACAGCGCCGGCGTGACAGCCGCCTTCAACCGCAACGTTCTCTCGGTGATCAACCGGGAGCTGGGGGCCGACTTCGACCTGCGCGGGTTCGCCCACGTCGCCGCCTGGGACGCGGAGAACTCCTGGATCGAGATGCGCCTGCGCAGCGTCCGCGAGCAGGAGGTCGGGGTCCGCGCCCTGGATCTGGTCGCCCGCTTCGACGCCGACGAGCAGATGCGCACCGAGATCAGCGCCAAGTTCACTCTCGACTCGATCGCCGCCGAGCTGGCCGCGGCCGGACTCTCCGTCAGCCACCAGTGGACGGACCCGGACGGCGACTTCGCCCTGACCCTGGCCGTCCCCTCCTGATCCGACCGGGCCGACCGGGCCGAGGCGCGGCGCGGCGCGGCGGCCGGAGCCTGCGCGGTGGCATCAGGGCGGCTGGGGTGCCAGGGCAGTCGGAGTATCACGGCTTGGCGCCGTAGACCCGCAGGTAGTCGACCGCCATCCACTGCGGGTAGTCAGCGGCCGAGGCACTCGCGCCCTCCGAGTTCACCGCAACGTTGAGGATCACGTAGTGCTCCCGGTCCCACAGCCAGACCGGCACCTGATCACGGGTGACGGTGCGGATGAGCCGGCCGTCGAAGTAGAACCGCAGCGCGAACGGCGTCCACTCCAGGCCGTAGGTGTGGAAGGCCGCCGCGAGGTCGGCCCCGGCGTCGTACATCCCGCCGTTGCCCCAGGTGGCCTGCCAGTGAGCGCCGGCGGTGTCCACGCCGTGGACGTTCGTGTGCACGGTCGTGGGCGCCGTCGAGACCGCCTCGACGACGTCCAGCTCGCCGCTCGCCGGCCAGCCGACGGCCGGCATGTCGGAGCCGAGGAGCCACACCGCCGGGAAGGCGCCGCGGCCGGTAGGCAGCACGGCCCGGGTCTCCAGGTAGCCGTAGCGCATGGTTCGCCTGCCGAGCGTCTCGATTCGCGCGGAGGAGAAGCCCGCGCCGTCGCAGGACGGCTCCCTGCGCGCGGTGATCACGAGGTGGCCGCGGCCGTCGGTCGCCAGGTTCCGCGGGTCGCGGGTGTAGCACTGCATCTCCCGGTCGCCCCAGCCGGAGCCGGTCTGGGTGATCCAGGTGTCCGGGTCCGGGGCCGCGCCCGCCGCGCCGCCGAACTCGTCCGACCACAGCAGGCCCGCGCCGTCATCGCCCCCGGAGACCGGTGCGGAGCTGGTCGAGGCGCTCTTCGAGGGCGTCATCGCCCGCTCGACGGCGGGCTGGGGCGTGCTGGTGGCCGCGCCCCCCGGCGCCGCGGGCACCGCGCCTGCCACGCCTGATCCCGGGATCTGGGGCTCCCGCCCACCCGTGGTGCCCGTGGCCTGGCCACCTCCCGCCGTGCCCTGCTCCGTGCCACCTGCCGTGCCCTGCACCGAGCCGCCTGACGAGCCACCCGCCAGGGCACGACCGGACGTCGCCCCCTCCTGGCCGCCGGACGCCGACCCTTCCGGAAGGGTCCCCGCTGGAGCCGAGCCCACTTCCCCCGTTCCCGGGCCCTCCGCGGCAGACCGGCCGACGCCCGCCCCCGCGACAGCTGACCCGGCAGCACCAGGCGCAGCGCCACCTGATCCAGCGGCACCCGACGCAGCGTCCGCCCCGGCGGCGCCCGAGGCGGCGGCGCCCGAGGCGGCTCCTGGCGCAGCGGTGCTGGAACCGGCCGTGCCGGTCGCAGCGGTACTGAAACCGGCCGTGCCGGAAGCCGCCAGCGGACCGGATGATCCGTCCAGGCCGGTAGGGATCTCCGCCGCACCGAGGCGGGCCGGCCCGTCACCCGATCCGGACCCCCCGGAGCCGTCCACGCCCGCGACCAGGCCGAGGGTCCCCAGCCCGACCATTGTCACGGCGACCACCGCCAGCAGCAGCCGGGCCGGGTGCGAACGCGAGCGCGACCGCCGGTGGACGCGAGGATTCACGGGAAACCTCATCCCGCTGTCGGCAGGACGAGCTGGGCCGACGCGGCGAGCGAAGCGGCCGCGGCGAGCGAAGCGGCGGTCCGAACGTCTGTGACGAGCCATGGCGAGGCGGATCTCCTGGAACGGTCGCGCCCCCCGCGGCCCCGGCCACGACCACCCGCACCCACCCAACCACTAGGTGATCAGGCGACTACCTGGAGTCGCACCAAGCGAACAGGCTCCACCTTCGCACACACACCGCGATTGATTCAGCTACCGAGCGAGATCTCATCCCGTGATGAGCCGGACGTCACGGGCGGCACCGGTCGAGGCGGACGTCGCCATGGCCGCGTAGGCGCGCAGCGCGGCCGACACGACACGCTCCCTGTTCGCCGGGTGGTAGCCGCCGTTCGCCTCGATCTCGGCCCGCCGCGCGGCGAGCTCGGCGTCCGACACCAGCAGGTCGATCCGCCGCCGCGGGATGTCGATCTCGACGAGATCACCGTCCCGGACGAGCGCGATCGGGCCACCGTGCGCCGCCTCCGGGGAGACGTGGCCGATCGACAGGCCCGAGCTGCCACCGGAGAAGCGGCCATCGGTGATCAGCGCGCACTTCGGCCCGAGGCCGCGGCCCTTGAGGAACGCCGTCGGGTAGAGCATCTCCTGCATGCCGGGGCCACCGCGGGGGCCCTCGTACCGGACGATGATCACGTCGCCCGCCTTGACGACCTTGTTCAGGATCGCGTCGACCGCGGCCTCCTGGCTCTCGACGACCAGCGCGGGCCCGCGGAACGTCCACTGGCTCTCGTCGACGCCGGCCGTCTTCACCACGGCGCCGTCGGGGGCCAGGTTGCCGCGCAGCACGGCCAGGCCGCCGTCGGCCGAGTAGGCGTGCTCCACCGAGCGGATACAGCCACTCTTCGCGTCGGTGTCGAGGGTGTCCCAGCGGTTCGTCGAGCCGAACGGCTCGACGGTGCGCACGCCGCCGGGCGCGGCGTGGAACAGCTCGACCGCGTCCGGAGCCGGGTCGGTGCCGCGGACGTCCCAGCGGTCGAGGAACTCGCGCAGGCTGGCCGCGTGCACGCTGTGCACGTTCGGGTCCAGCAGGCCGCCACGGTCGAGCTCACCGAGGATCGCCGGGATCCCGCCGGCCCGGTGGACGTCCTCCATGTAGTAGTCGGTCGAGCTGGGAGCCACCTTGCACAGGCAGGCCACCGAGCGGGAGATCTGGTCGATGTCGTCGAGGGTCACCCCGACCTCGGCCTCGACCGCGGCGGCGAGCAGGTGCAGGACGGTGTTCGTCGAGCCGCCCATCGCGACGTCCACCGCGAACGCGTTACGGAAGGCCGCCGCGGTCGCGATCGAGCGCGGCAGGACGGCCTCGTCGTCCTTCTCGTAGTACCGGCGGGCCAGGTCGACGACCAGGCGACCGGCCTCGACGAACAGGCCACGCCGGGCCGCCGCGGTGGCCAGCGTCGTCCCGTTGCCCGGCAACGCCAGGCCGAGGGCCTCGGTCAGGCAGTTCATCGAGTTGGCCGTGAACATGCCGGAGCAGGACCCGCAGGTCGGGCAGGCGGACCGCTCGATGGTCTCGAGGTCGGCGTCGCTGACGTTCGGGTTGACCGCCGCGGTCATCGCGTCGATCAGGTCGAGCCGTGAGCGCACGATACCGCCGGTGACGACGGCGTTACCGGACTCCATCGCGCCGCCGGAGACGAAGACGGTCGGGATGTCGAGCCGCAGCGCGGCGATCAGCATCCCCGGAGTGATCTTGTCGCAGTTCGAGATGCAGACCAGCGCGTCGGCGCAGTGGGCGTTGACCATGTACTCGACGCTGTCCGCGATGATCTCCCTGGACGGCAGGGAGTACAGCATGCCGCCGTGGCCCATCGCGATCCCGTCGTCGACGGCGATCGTGTTGAACTCCTTGGCCACCCCGCCCGACCCGACCACCGCGTCCGCGACGATCTTCCCGACGTCCCGCAGGTGGACGTGTCCGGGAACGAACTGCGTGAAGCTGTTCGCGATCGCGACGATCGGCTTGCCGAAGTCGTCGTCGGTCATGCCGGTCGCCCGCCACAGGGCGCGGGCACCGGCCATGTTGCGACCGTGGGTGGTGGTGCGGGAACGCAGAGCGGGCATCTCGACCTCTGAGCTGGGCTGTGGGGCACTGGAGACGGGCGGTGCGTCGGTGTGCCGGACGCGGGCGGGCGAACAGCCGTCGGTACGACGAAGCGGACGTCGGTGTTCCCGATATCGGTGTCTCCGACGTCGATGCTCCCGAGTCGGCGGGTGTTCCCGAGTCGACAGGCGGCACGCAGGCGCGCTCCGATCCGGAGGCTTCGCCACCGATCAGGCTACGCCTCGCCCGCACCCGCCCGACCACGCCACCCGGCAGCCACGCCACCCGCCAGCCCGAGTACACCACCCGGAGAACCGACCACGTCACCTGGCGGCCCGAGCAGACCACTCGGAGAACCGACCACGCGACGCTCTCGGAGGTCAGGGCCTCCGGTCGCCGGGAGGACCGGAGGTCGGCCCGTCCGGCTCCTCGGGATCGACGGGTCCCGGGGAATCCACCGGACCGCCCGGACCACCTCGCCCGGTCGCACCCGCCGGACCGGCCGGACCGGCGCCTCCCCCCGGGCCACCGGCGCCCGGACCGTCAGTGCCCAGGCCGCCGGGCTCGCTGGCAAAGAACTCCAGCCAGGTCGGGTCGATGTCCGGCTCGTCGCTCCAGACCGGCGGGCCCGCGCCCGGTCCACCCGACACCGGTCCACCCGCACCTGACACCGGACCACCCGACGCGGGTCGTCCCGACGGCGGACCCGGCGGACCACCAGGCACTGGTCCACCAGGCACCGGACCACTCGACGCAGGTCCACCCGACATCGGCGAACCGGGCACCTGCGAGCCTGGCGCTGATGAGCCTGGCGCCGGTGGATTCGGCACAGGTCCACCCGATGCCTCCGGTGTCGCCGCCGCCGGTCCGCCGGGTGCCGGGCGCTCCGGCGGCGGGTATCCGGGCGGACCGGAAGGCGAGTCCGGCGGCGGCGCCGCGAGCGGATAGCCGGCGATCCGGCCGGTCCTGCCCGGCGCGGGTGGCTCGCCGGCGCCCGCCGTATCCAGGTGCTCGCCATCCTGGCCGGGCGTCCAGCCAGGACCCCCCGGCTGGACACCATCCGCGGGCGGCTGGCCGACGGACCCAGGCGGACCGCCCGTGGCCGCGGCCCCCGGATGGCCGGGATGTCCCCCCTGGCCGGGCGGGGCCGGATATCCCGGCGGAGTGGTCTGCCCGGGCACGCCCGGATACCCGGGCACGCCGTACGGACCGGGGTGCTCACCGGGCTGGACGCCGTGCGGACCAGGCTGGACGCCCCACTGGCCGGGGTGGGTGCCGTGCGGACCAGGCTGGACGCCGTACTGCCCCGGCTGGACCCCCCACTGGCCAGGCTGGACGCCGTACTGCCCCGGCTGGACGCCCCACTGGCCCGGGTGGGGGATGCCGGGCCCGCTGGCGGGCGCTCCCGAGCGCCGCCGGGGGCCCGTCAGCCGGTTGAACCCGGCGACCGTGCGGGAGCCGCGCCGCGACCGCCACCACCGCCGGACCGCCCACACCAGGCCCAGCGACGCGACCGTTCCGAGGAACGGGGCGACCTCATGGTCCTCGTAGAAGACCAGCAGGTAGAAGCTCATCAGGCCGATGAAGATGTAGCCGGTCACGAAGAACGTGAACGGCCGGATCCGCATTCGGCCGATCACGTCGCGCATCGCGATCGCGGGCAGCAGCCACACCAGAAAGCCGAAGAACGCGGCCGAGAGGGGCGCCAGAAAGAGGTACCCGATGAAGGTCATCATGGCGGCGGAGGCGCGCGACGGCCGGCGGGCTCAGGAGCTGGCCGGCCGGTCCGCCGACGCCGGTGCCGGCGCGACGGGGTCTGTGATCGCCACGACGTGCTCCACCGACGGCGCGGCCGCGAAGAACGGGGAGAGCGCCGCCCGCCACCGGGTGAACCGGTCGGAACCGCGGAAGGTCTCGGTGTGCGCTTCCAGGCTGTCCCAGTCGACCAGGAGCACGAAGCTGGACGGGGACTCGACCCCCCTGGTCATCCGGGCGGAGCGGCACCCGGGCGTGGCGACCAGCTCGTGCCGGACGGTTCGGTACGCCGCGGCGAACTCCTCTTCGGACCCTGGCAACACGTCGAACCGCGCGACCTCGACGACCCCGGAGTCGCGCGGGGGAACACCGGAAACGCTCATGTCGCCCAGTCTGTCACCGCGGGGCCGGCTCTTCAGGCCGGTCGGCCCGCCGACCAGTCCGATCGGGCCAGTCGACCCGACCGCAGCGGGCGGCCGCCCTTCCACCGGATCACGGCGTGGATCAGTTGGCCATGTCGACGAACCGGGAGTAGTGGCCCTGGAAGGCGACCGTGACGGTGCCCGTGGGGCCGTTACGGTGCTTGGCGATGATCAGATCGGCCTCGCCGGCCCGCGCGGACTCCTTCTCCACCGTGTCCTCCCGGTAGAGCAGGATGACCGCGTCGGCGTCCTGCTCGAGGCTGCCGGACTCGCGCAGGTCGGAGACCTGGGGCCGTTTGTCGGCCCGCTGCTCGGAGGCCCGGTTGAGCTGCGAGATGGCCACGACGGGGACCTCCAGCTCCTTCGCGAGCAGCTTCAGTGACCGGGAGATCTCGCTGACCTCCTGCTGGCGGCTCTCGACCTTCTTCGGCGAGGACATCAGCTGCAGGTAGTCGAGGATGACCAGCCGCAGGTCGTTGCGCTGCTTGAGCCGCCGCGCCTTCGCCCGGATCTCCATCATCGTCAGGTGCGGGCTGTCGTCGATGTACAGCGGTGCCTCGGCGACCTCCCCCATCCGCCGGGCCAGCCGACCCCAGTCGTCGTCGGTCAGCCGGCCGGTGCGGATGTTCTGCAGCGACACCCGGGCCTCGGCGGAGAGCAGCCGCATGGTGATCTCCATGCGGCTCATCTCCAGCGAGAAGACGACCGAGGTCATCCCGTTCTTGATCGACGCGGCGCGGGCGAAATCCAGGCCCAGGGTCGACTTGCCGACCGCGGGCCGGGCCGCGACGATCCACAGCTGGCCGCCGTGCAGGCCGTTGGTGAGCTCGTCGAGGTCGGTGAACCCCGTCGGCACCCCGGTCAGGGCGCCGTCGTGGGCCTGGATCGCCTCGATCTCCTCCAGCGCCGGGTTCAGCAACTCGCCGAGCGGGGTGTAGTCATCGTTCGTGCGCCGCTCGGTCACCTCGTAGACGGCCGCCTGGGCCCGGTCGACGACATCGGTGACGTCGGGCGCCGGGCCGTAGGCGAGCTGCACGATGCGCGTGCCGGCCTCGGCCAGCCGGCGCAGCACGGCCTTCTCCGCGACGATGCGCGCGTAGTAGCCGGCGTTCGCCGCGGTCGGGACGCTGGAGATCAGCGTGTGCATGTAGGCCGGCCCGCCGACCCGCTCCAGCAGGTTCTGCCGGCCCAGCTCGGCCGCGACGCTGATGACGTCGGCCGGCTCCCCACGGCCGTAGAGGTCGCCGATCGTGGTGTAGACGGTGGCGTGCGCCGGCCGGTAGAAGTCGCTCGCACGGAGGACCTCGACGACGTCCGCGATCGCGTCCTTCGAGAGCAGCATGCCGCCCAGCACGCTCTGCTCCGCAGGAAGATCGTGGGGCGGGGTGCGATCGAACTCGACCGCGGATCCAGGCCCACGCGCGATGTCGGCGACGCTCAAGCCTCCCCCTCCCGGATGTCGACCGGCCCACCTGCGCACCGCCGCGACCGGGCGATCGGAGCAGCGCCGTGCGCCGGAAGCTCCCGACCCGATCCCACAGGCCCCGATCCCACCGGACCCGATTTCATCGAACCCGATCCCACCGACCCTATCGAACATATGTTCGACCGCAGTTTGGAGGGTGTCAACTCGACCGCCCGCCCACCGATCCGAAGATCACGCCCACCTCACCCGTCTGGACTATCCCGTTCCCACGGATACATGGCCAGTGTGGAGGGCTCGACAGTAGAGGTCCCCACGGGGAGGCTCCAAAAAGTTATCCACACCCACCTGTGGACAACCTGTTGGTAACGAGGGGGATTCTGGGGAACGCCTCGGGACGAGCGGCGGCGACGTTGTGGATGACGGCGCCGCGAGCGCCCGGAACCGCAGCGCCAGAAGGACTACAGGGATACGACACCTGTGGACAAAAAAATCTTTGACGCAACCCCGAGATCGCGGTCTGACTAATCATTTTGAGCTATATCGCCCGGGGATCTGATCTCCCCGCGACATGCCCACGATCATTTTGCCCGAGCCGCAGCGTCACCACCCGCTCACGTGCGGAAACAGACGTGATCTGGATGTGGTCGCGTCATCCGAGTAAGTCACCGGGCGCCAAGCCGCCGAACCCCGGAGCACCGGGCTCCGAGCGGCCAGGAAGCCACCGGCTGATGCGTGGCGAATGAGCGTGTCCCATGGACTCACTCAGCTGCCACGGTCGTGCTGGAACCGGCGTCAGCGGGGGTGAGGTCTGTGCGACCTGCTCCAGAACGGGTCCCGATCCCTCGTACCCGGGTTCCCAAGTCCCGACATCTCAGAGCTGGATCCCAAGATCCCAGCTCTCGGACCTTCGGTCCCGGATCCCGAGCGCTGCTAACAAGAGCAGGCCAGGGTGGCGCCACGAACGGCGCGACCCTGGCCTGCGTCCGCAGTCAGGCCGAGGTGACCTGGACGGTCAGCTTCGCGCTGACCTCGGGGTGCAGGTGCACGGCGACGGTGTGCGAGCCGAGCGACTTGATCGGGGTGCTCAGCTCGACCCGGCGCCGGTCCAGCGCGGGGCCTCCGGCGTCGGTCACCGCGGACACCACGTCGGCGGCCGTGACCGAGCCGAACAGCCGGCCCTCCTTGCCCGCGCGGCTGACCAGCCGGACGGACAGGCCGGAGAGCTGGCCGGCGATCTCCTTGGCGTGGTCGAGGTCGCGGACCGCCCGGGCGTCACGCGCCCGCTTGATCTGGGCGACCTGACGCTCGGCGCCGCGGGTCGCGAGAATCGCGTACCGGCGCGGCACCAGGTAGTTCCGGCCGTAGCCGTCGGCCACGTCGACGATGTCCCCCGGGCTGCCGAGCCCCGGGACCTCCTGGGTGAGGACGAGCTTCATCGTCATCCTCCTCAGCGGGCCGTCGAGGTGTACGGCAGCAGCGCCATCTCGCGGCTGTTCTTCACCGCGGTCGCGACGTCACGCTGGTGCTGGCTGCAGTTGCCGGTCACCCGGCGGGCGCGGATCTTCCCCCGGTCGGAGATGAACTTCCGGAGCAGGGAAGTGTCCTTGTAGTCGATGTAGTGGACCTTGTCCTTGCAGAAGACGCAAACCTTCTTCTTGGGCTTGCGCACGGCCGCCTTGGCCATGGATGAGCTCCTACCTCGTTTTGCGCCCGAGTTCCGGTCGCGCGAAGATGACACCCGGCCGCTCAGAACGGCGGCTCGTCGGAGTAACCACCCGCGGGCTGTGACCACGGGTCGTCGACGGCGCCGCCGGCATAGCCGGAGCCACCGCCTTGTGGGGATCCGCCGTTGTAGCCGCCGCCGGGCTGGCCACCGGGGCCACCAGGCCCGCTCGGGCCGCCGGGGCCACCCTGGCCGCCGCCGAAGCCGCCGCCACCCTGGCCACCACCGAAGCCGCCACCGCGGGCCGCCTTGGTGACCTTCGTGGTCGCGTAACGCAGCGAAGGACCGATCTCGTCGACGTCCAGTTCAATCACCGTCCGCTTCTCACCCTCGCGGGTCTCGAAGGAGCGCTGCTTGAGACGCCCCTGAATGATGACGCGCGCACCCTTGGTGAGGGACTCGGCGACGTGCTCGGCAGCCTGCCGCCAGATGGAACAGCGAAGAAAGAGCGCCTCGCCGTCCTTCCACTCGTTCGTTCCGCGGTCGAGCGTGCGCGGGGTGGACGCGACCGTGAAGCTCGCGACCGCGGCGCCGTTCGGCGTGAAACGCAGTTCGGGGTCGTTCGTCAGATTGCCGACGACCGTGATCACCGTCTCACCGGCCATGATCACGCTCCTCCGGTCGAGGGGCCCGCGTCAGCGCGCGCAGCGCCGGCCGGGCAGAGCACGTCACGCCGCCGCCCGGCGGTTCGGCCGTGGCGCCTTGGGCTCGGGCAGCCGGATCACCTTGGTACGGATCACGGACTCGTTGAGGACGAGCTGGCGGTCCAGCTCGGCGACGACGGCCGGCTCCGTGTGCAGGTCGATGACGGCGTAGATGCCCTCGAAGCTCTTGGCGATCTCGTAGGAGAGCCGGCGGCGGCCCCACACGTCGACCTTCTCGACCACTCCGCCGCCCTGACGGACGACGTTGAGGTACTGGTCGAGCGAGGGTGCGACCGTGCGCTCCTCGAGCTCGGAATCGAGGATCACCATCAGTTCATAGTGGCGTGGCAAGGCTGAACCCACCTCCTGTGGACTCTAGCGGCCACGGATCATCCGTGGCAGGAGGGACCGGGTGCCGGATGTTCGCCCCACGGGCGAGCTGAAACGTCGGCACACGGTGTGTCTGGACGAGATTACTCGACCCGGCGACGGTCCACGGAGAGGCCGACCAGGCGGACCACCCGGATCCACACCGCACCGACCCCGGCCACAGCCACCAGGTCGACGACCACCAGCAGCCCGTGGGCGTGCCGGGACGGATCGGGCACGGCGAGGGCGAGGACCAGGAACACCAGTGCCAGCAGGCCCGCCACGGCGGCGGACGCCGTCACGCCCGGCGGCTGCCGCGACGAGGGCCCCGGCCCGTCCACCCGTACGTCGTCTGCCGCCACCGTCCTATCCTCGCGCATCCGCCGGTCGCCCGGACCGACATCCGATCCCGATGGTCGTGTCGCCGCCGCCCGATGGGCCGCGGCGGGTCGCCGGCCGGTCCCGGCGGCTCGCGGTGAGTGGTCGGACGGGCGCCCGGCAGGGGGTCACCCGGCGAGCGGTCGCCCGAGGTCAGTCGACCCATTTCCCCTGGGTGAAGGCCACGACGAAGACCACCATGATCGGTGCGCAGAGCCAGACGTAGGCGCCGCGGACCCACGACCGGCGCGCGGCCACCCGCGCCAGCAGCAGGTACAGCGGGAAGGCGACCAGGATCCCGCGGATCCCCGAGGCGTAGTAGTTCGAGAAGCTCATCAGGACGGTCATCAGGCCGACGAAGGTCGCCTCGCCCCAACGCCTGCTCCACAGCAGCACGCCCGTCAGCAGCACGCCGATCACGACGGCGAGCAGCTCCCCGCGCCAGAACCAGACGAACGTCGAGGCCCCGCTCCCGTCGAACGCGGACTCCCACGTCCGCGACCACCCCCGCCACGGCCAGTCGACGCCGCGGTTCCAGCCGGCGCGCATCGCCTCGGTGTAGGTGTCCCACCGCCCGGTCCGGGCGCGCAGGTAGAGGACGTACCCGATGATCGGCAGCGGTGGCAGGGCGAGCGCCAGCGCCGGCGGGGCGAAGAGCGGGCGGCCCGCGGCGCGGCGCACGAGCACGTACTGCACGACCAGGGCGGCGCAGAACGGGATACCGGTCACCCGCGCCGAGGCGGCGCCGGCGCCCAGCAGGCCGGCGAGCAGCCACCGGTCACGCCGCGCGGCGAGCCAGGAGGCCACCGCGAAGCCCAGGAAGACACCTTCGGAGTACGCGGCGAACAGGAAGACCGCGTACGGAAAACAGACGAGCGCGACGACCGCGAACCGCGCGTCCTCCCGCCCGACCTCGTCGGCGGCCAGCCGCCACAACGCGGCGGCGGCGAGCGTGCCGGCGAGGAACGAGACCACCAGTCCGGCGGCGATCCAGTCCGGGACGACCACGTGGACGAGGCGGATGGCCAGCGGCAGCCCTGGGAAGTCGACCTCCGTCCGGTCGGCGTAGGACGGCGAGAGGTAGCCGTAGCGGGCCACCTTGGTGAACAGGCCGACGTCCCAGCGGTCCCAGAGTGTGGTGAGGCCGGGCGCGTCGCCGGCCGGGCCGTCCGAGAGGGCGCGTGCCCCCGCCAACGACGCGATCATCACCGCCACCCGGCTGGCGAACCACACCGGGAGCGAGGCCTGCACGGCGTCAGGCAGCCGGGTCCAGACCCGCCGCACCGGATCGCTGCCACCGGGAGCGGCGTGTCCGGCCGACTCGACGGGACGCCCGGCGTGCGACTCGGTCGGAGCGTCCGCCGTCATCCCTGCTCCCGCCTGTCGACGGGCCGCGGGGAGTGGGGTGCGGTTGACGCCTCCGGCGCCGCGACGCGCGGCTCGTCACCCACCGGGCCCGCGAGACCCTCCGGCCACGAAAGCTCGTCCTGATCGGCGCCTGCCTCGGTGCCGGACAACGGTGCCGAGGCGGGCACCGCGCGGCCCCAGGGCCGGGACGGCAGCCGCAGGCCCAGGCGCCCGCCGCGCACGTCGGGGGCGCCGTCGAGGATCCCGCCGGCCGGGTCGTCCATGCCGCCGTCGCGGACGACGTCCAGCTCGGGGCGGAGGATCTCGCGCACCACGAAGGCCGCGATCACACAGAGCATCAGGTCACGGAGCACCACGGCGCCGACGAACCAGCCCCGGTCGATCCCGTCGGCGCCGGAGGTGTCGTTGTAGATGAAGTGCATGAACCGGGTGAACAGCACCCAGATCTCGCAGGCCTGCCAGACCAGGAACAGCCGCCAGTGCGGCCGGGCCAGGGCCATCAGCGGCAGCAGCCAGATCGTGTACTGCGGCGAGAAGACCTTGTTGGTCACCAGGAAGGCGATCACCAGGAGGAGCACCACCTGGGGCACCCGTGGTCGGCGCGGCGCCAGCAGGGCGAGCGCCAGGATGCCCACCACGGCCAGGACGAGGCCGACCGCGGTCAGGACGTTCAGCGTCCCGACCGGGATGCCGTGGTCGCGCACGGCACCGAGGACCAGCGGCGTGGCCACGGCCAGGACCAGCCAGCACGCGACGGCGGTGCCGATGACCTGCGCGCGCAGCCACGGCCAGCGCCGCACCGCCAGCGCGGCGGCCGCGCCGGCGGCGGTCAGCCCGATGGCGAGGACGACCAGGTGCAGGGGCTCGAACCAGCCGGTGTCGTACTTGCCGGCCAGCCAGGTCGTCGCGAAGGCGAGGGAGTCCCAGTCGGCGCCGCGCTCGGAGTTGAGCTCGAAGAAGCGTTGCAGGCCGTTGTGCCCGCCGGCCTGCTTGCCGTCGAGCAGCGCGACCCAGTCGCCGCCGCCCCAGAAGGTGGACCAGATGCCGTCGCTGACCTTCGTCGTGCCGTCGAAGTAGCCGGCGGTGAGCCAGACGGGCAGCATCACGGCGACCGCGGCGCCCACCGCGTAGACGGCGGTGCGTGCCCATTCCCGCATCCGGCCGGTCCGCAGGCAGAGCACCGCGAGCCCCAGCAGGAACAGCGCCGGGTAGAGCTTGGTGACCACGCCCAGCCCGAACAGGATGCCGGCCAGCCGTGGGGCACGCCGCGACCAGGCCAGCAGCCCACCGGCCGCGAAGGCCACGGCGAGGACATCCCAGTTGGTCAGCAGGTGCAGCGCGAGCGTCGGCGCCAGGGCCAGCAGCGCCGCGTCCCAGATCCGGGACGGCGCCATGGTCAGCGCCGTGCAGAAGACCGCCACGCAGGCCGCCACCAGGAACAGCAGCGCGGTGAGGTCGTAGAACAGCGCCGAGCGGGAGTCCATCGAGTAGTGGTCGAAGACCTGGGCGCCCGCCTCGTCGGTGCGGAACACCGCGGCCGGGGCCGAGCCGAGGCCGGCAAGTGAGGAGACCAGCTGCATCGCGCCGCCGATCACCGGCGGGTACTCGGTCGGGTAGTCCAGGTAGGGGAGCTTGCCGTCGACCAGGCCCTCCTGGCTGTAGAGGGCCACCACGTCGGAGTAGCACATCCGGGTGTACTGGTACTCGTCCGTCCAGTTGCGGGTGTCGCGGCAGCCGGACTTCTGCGCGTAGCCGAGCACGCAGGTCAGCGTCACCAGGAGCATCAGCACGCGCAGCGGCGTCCACCAGCTCCGGCTCGCGCCGAGCAGGGCGTGCCGCCCGGGTGGGCCCCCGATGAGCTCACTTGCGCCCGCGACCACCGGGTCGGTGCGCGCCGGGCTGGTCCGGTTGGGCGACGCCGGTGTCGTGGCCATGCCGGCCATT